>JAQWPC010000143.1:0-5574 GCA_029245555.1 Alphaproteobacteria bacterium | reverse complement strand
TTTTCTCTTGCCGCGTGATATTCAGCGTTTTCTGAGAGGTCACCATTGCTTCTAGCGTCAGCTATGGCTTTGATGATTATGGGTCTTTCTACAGTTTTTAAATGTTTTAATTCCTCTAGAAGCTTTTTTTGCCCCTCATCTGTCATTGGTATTTTTTCCATAATTTTGCCTTATTAAGTAAGTGATAGAAAATATTTAATTTTCAAGGGATTATCAAACAAATTATTATTAATTGTTATGATGATTTTGAATGGCTTTGACTGAAATTTCATTATTTTTCAGAGAAATAAGCGATTTTACAAGGATTTTAGAGCTTCTTAAATTTGTATAGTAGGGGATATTTAAGTCAACTGATGTCCTTCTTATTGTAAAACTATCCTTAATAGCTTGTTTGTTTTCTGTAGTATTTATGACTAAGTCGATTTTATCATCTTTGATATATTCAACTACATGAGGGGATCCCTCAGCTACTTTATTAATTAAATTAGTTTTAATACCTTTTTTAGATAGGAAATCAAATGTACCTCTTGTGGTGTAGAGATTGAAATCATTATCTTCTAGTAATTTAGCAAAAACAGAAATTTCTTCTTTATCATCATCTTTAACTGATATGAAAATATTTTTTATATTATCTAATTTTTGTCCAGCTGCAATTTGACTCTTAAGATAGGCGATATCAAAACTATCATCAATTCCCATTACCTCACCAGTGCTTTTCATTTCAGGACCTAATATTACATCTGTATTAGGAAATTTATTAAATACAAAAACAGCTTCCTTAATTGCAAAATAAGATAGTGACTCAGGATTAAAATTAATTTGCTCACTTGTAAGTAATTTTCCTGCTATCAACTCTGCTGCTATCTTAATGAATGGAATTCCAATTGCTTTTGCTAAAAAGGGTATAGTCCTACTCGCTCTAGGATTAGCTTCCAAAATATAGATCTCTTCATCTTTTATCGCATATTGTATATTCATGAGCCCAATCGTATTAAGCTCTTGAGAAAGACTGATGCTAAATTTTTTAATTGTCTTAATAACATTATCGCTCAGTGAGAATGGAGGAATACAACAAGCACTGTCTCCTGAGTGGATGCCGGCCTCTTCAATGTGTTCCATTATCCCAGCAATCATGGTGTTACCATCGTTGTCTCTAAGGATGTCAACATCAACTTCTTTGGCATCTTTTAAGAACTCATCAATTAAAATAACATTATTTTCTAAAGCCCAATAATTTTGATCAATATAGCTTTGAACATCATCTAATGTGTTCATTTTTTCCATCATTCTTCCACCTAAAACATAAGAGGGTCGAAGAAGTATAGGGAAGTTAAGCTTTGAAGATTTAATTATTAGCTCCTTTGTGCCAAGAGAAAAATCACTTTTAGGTTGCTTCAAACCTACTTTATCGATTAATTTTTGAAAACGTTCTCTATCTTCCGATATATCAATTGCATCAAAAGAGGTTCCTAAAATTTTATATCCATTTTCTTTTAACTTATTGGCAATTCGTAAGGGAGTTTGCCCCCCAAATTGAACAATTACTCCTTTTACTTCTCCATTTGTATTTTCTTTGTCTATGATATTTTTTACAAATTCAAAATCTAAAGGTTCAAAGTATAGTTTATCTGAAGTGTCATAATCAGTAGAAACAGTCTCGGGATTGCAATTAATCATGATTGTTTGAAATCCCATATTTTGAAAAGATTTTACAGCTTGCACACAGCAATAATCAAATTCAATTCCTTGACCGATTCTGTTGGGGCCAGAACCTAATATTACAATTTTATCTCGATTATCAGGTCGCGACTCACAACTGTATTGATTTTCTTCATGAATGAACGTTGAATAAAGATAGGCAGTAGAAGACTCAAACTCATTACCACAGGTGTCAACTCTTTTATAAACTGTATTTGAATTAGATTTTTTTAGAAGAGAGTAAATTTGCTCAATATTAATTTTACATAAATTAGCTATATGGGTATTTGAAAAACCTAGCTTTTTAGCTTCTATCAAAATCTCTATATCAAGATTGACTCCTACTTTTACTAAGTTTTTTTCAAATTCAATAATTTCTTTGATTTCTCTCAGAAAAAAATTATCTATATGCGTAAGGACATTTATTTCTTTAAGGTCTATGTTTCTCCTAATTGATTCTGCTACAAGTAATAATCTATCAGGTCTTTGCTTTTTTAACTCTTCTCTTAAAGACTCATCTTTCAAGTTTAATAGTTCATGAGATAGGTCGAAGCCATAGTTGTCACCTTCAATAGAATATAACGCTTTTAATATCGACTCTTTAAAAGTTCTCCCGATAGACATAATTTCTCCAACAGATTTCATCGCGGTATTTAATATCTTTGGACTTCCTTGAAATTTTTCAAAATTAAATTTTGGAATTTTTGTTACTATGTAATCTATAACTGGCTCAAAACTAGCCGGTGTAACTTTTGTAATATCATTCTCAAGTTCATCTAGGGTATATCCAATCGCCAATAGTGCTGCAATTTTTGCAATTGGAAATCCTGTAGCCTTTGAAGCCAAGGCTGAAGATCGACTTACTCTCGGATTCATTTCAATAATCAAAATTCTGCCATTCTTTGGATTGACAGCAAATTGAACATTTGATCCACCAGTTTCAACTCCAATTTTTCTCAAAATCGCAATACTTTGATTTCTAAGATTTTGAAATTCTTTATCAGTTAATGTTAGGGCAGGGGCAATCGTAATACTGTCACCAGTATGAACACCCATTGGATCCAAGTTTTCTATAGAACAAACAATTATTGAGTTATCAAGCCTGTCTCTTACAACTTCAAATTCAAATTCCTTCCAGCCAATCAAAGACTCCTCAACAAGAGTTTTAGATACAGGGCTTAAATCAACAGCATTTTGAACTTTTGAGACAAACTCCTCCTGATTGTAGACAATTCCCCCCCCAGTACCGCCAAGAGTGTAAAAAGGCCTTAGAATCAATGGATACTCGACCTCATTAGAGAGTTTTTCTAAATCGTAAGAATCGTCAACAATAATGCTAAACGGAGTTTCCAGCCCTATTTCTCTCATGGCATCAGCAAATAGCTCTCTATCTTCTGCAACATCAATTGATTTTGGACTTGCTCCTAGAATTTTGATGGGATTATCTAAAAAATAGTTATCTCGATTTAACTCTCTAATGATGTTTAGTGCTGTTTGCCCTCCCATTGTTGGGAGAATGGCATCTGGTTTTTCTTTATCGATAATTTTTTTTACTATTTCTTTTTCTATAGGTTCTATGTAAGTTTTATCTGCAAACTCAGGATCCGTCATAATAGTTGCTGGATTGGAATTAATTAATACTACCTGATAACCTTCATTTCTTAGAGCTTTACAAGCTTGACTACCTGAGTAATCAAATTCACAAGCCTGACCAATTACTATAGGCCCTGATCCAATTACAAGTATTTTTGATATATCTTTTCTAGCTGGCATTCGCATTTATCAAATTAATAAATTCGTCAAAAAGATAACGACTATCATGTGGTCCTGGACTAGACTCAGGGTGATACTGTACCGAGAACAATGGCTGGTTTTTTGCCTTCATGCCATCAACTGTTCCATCAAATAAAGATGTATGTGTGATTTCTAAATCTTCAGGGAAGTTTTTATCTGAAACAACAAAGCCATGGTTTTGAGAAGTAATTTCTACAGTATTATTTTTTAAATTCTTAACAGGATGGTTGCCTCCTCGATGCCCTTTGTCCATTCTCATCGTTTCAGCATTAAATGCTAAGCTTAATATTTGATGGCCTAAACAAATTCCAAAAGTAGGAATTTTCATCTTTAAGGTTTTATCAAGTTCCTCTTTTATATTTTTATAAACATTTTTTGGGTCACCGGGACCATTACTAAGAAATATCCCATCAAGATTTTTTTCTATTATTTCTTGAGCCTTAAAATTCATATCAAATTCAAATAAATTACAATTACGATCAATTAGATTTTGTTTAATATTTTCTTTAGCACCAAAGTTTAAAAAGCCTATTGATAATTTCTCACTTGACTCATTGAATTTAGAAATTGATAATTCATCAGTAAAATCTTTTATAACATCGTTTTGTTCAAGAGTGGGGCTATCAGAGATTTGCTTTAAGAGGTTATCAATCCCATTTTCTTTGAAATATTGGTCATTACAAATCATGATATTTTTTGGACCAAGGTCTCTAACTATTTTAGTAAGGGAGCGAGTATCTATATCAAAAAAAGCACAAGAATTTTGATCAATAATCCAATCTGCAAAGTTAATTTCTGAGCGCCAATTTGAAGATAAATAGGGTATCTCATTACAAATCATTCCAGAGGCATGGATCTTCCAAGACTCATAGTCTTTCTCATTACATCCCACGATTCCAATTATCGGAAAAGTAAAATTTATAAATTGAAATTTATATGAAGGGTCTGTGAGAATTTCTTGGTACCCAGTCATACTTGTATTGAAACAAATTTCAGCTATTTGGAATGGATTTTTAGATAAGATCTTACCTTTAAAAATATGATCTTTATTATAAATTAAATAACCACTTTGATAATTTATTGTATTTTGATTATCTAATACGGTCATATTAAATCTTGAGTATTAGTATATTATTAGGAAGGAAATTCAAATGAGTTTGGCAGAAAAAATAACAGAAGACGTAAAAAGCGCTTTAAAAGGTGGGGATAAGAAAAAACTTTCTATCGCTAGGTACCTATCATCTGAGCTAAAAAATTACTTAATCAAAGAGAATCTAGATCGAGAACTTTCAAATCTTACCGATGAAAGCTTTTATAAAATTGTAAAAACACAAGTTAAACAAAAAAAAGAATCGTTAGAATTTGCTGAAAAATCATCAGATCCTGAAAAGGTAGAAGAAATAAAATATGATATTAATTATTTAAATAGCTACCTTCCTCAGCTTATGAGCGAAGATGATACAAAAAAAATAATAGAAAATTATATAAAAAATAAAGATTTTACCTCGACTGATTTTGGAAAAATAATGGGGCATTTAAAAAAAGATTACAATAATCAAATTGATCTGACCTTAGCCTCAAAGCTAATTAAAGGTTATTTTAATGAATGACAGATGACAATATCAAAGAGGTAATTAATAGAACATCTATTGTTGAAGTGATAAATTCAACAGTTTCCCTTAAAAAAAAAGGTAATAATTATTTTGGCCTTAGTCCTTTTAAAAGTGAAAAAACACCATCATTCTCAGTAAATGAAGAAAAAAAAATTTTTCATTGTTTTAGTACTGGAGAGCATGGAAATGTAATTGATTTTCTTATTAAGGTTAAAGGTTACAGCTTCAAAGACGCTCTTCACGAATTGGCCAGTAAGGCTGGTGTGGAGTTAAATTATAAATCATCCAAAATCAATAACTTGATTTATGAAGTAAATAACTTTGCTGTAGATTTATTTCATAAAAATTTATTGAATTTCAAGCCTCATATTGATTATCTTAAAAGTAAAAGAAAATTTAGCGAAGATATAATTAATCATTTTTTAATGGGCTCGACTGCTAATTTTAGCACCATTCAAAAAAAACTTTT
>JAQWPC010000140.1:0-2559 GCA_029245555.1 Alphaproteobacteria bacterium | reverse complement strand
TGATGGTTTTAACATAAATGCATTTCCACAAGCTATTGAAAGAGGGAACATCCACATTGGAACCATTGCTGGAAAGTTAAATGGAGTAACGCCAGCGCATATACCTAAAGGCTGCCTTACATCAAATGAGTCAACATTGGTACCCACATTAATTGAGTGATTACCCTTTAATAAATGCGGTATGCCGCATGCAAAATCAACCACCTCTAAACCACGTTGGAGAGATCCTTTTGCATCAGAAAAAACTTTTCCATGTTCCTCAGATATTATTTTAGCAATGCCATCAAAATCTTTTTCAATAAGAGATTTAAATTTAAAAAGTATATTGCTTCTTTTTGTAACCGCTGTGTCTGCCCAAGATAATTGAGCAATTTTCATTTTATCGATAATGATATTGAATTCCTCTTTTGTGGTAATGGGGACATGGGCATACTCCTCACCTGTCGTGGGTTTAAATAAAGGTATAAAGTTAGTCGGGTTTTCCTTAGTGAGTTTCCCATCAACAAAATTGCTAATAATTTTCATCATTAGCTAAAATAGAGAAATAATATTTTATGTAAATATTTATATAATTGATTTTTGATATCATACTGCTAATATTTTTTTTAACAGGGGTGCTCTATTGAGCTGAGAAAGATAATTCCTTAACCCTAGAACCTGAACCGGATAATGCCGGCGTAGGAAGTTACACCTACCACAGCAATCTTGGTTCTTTGTTAATGAAAGGATTAACGATGAACTTTAAAATATTGATTATAACACTGCTATTGCCCTTTAGTGTATTGGCAAAAGATGAGCTTAAAATTTTTACTTATGGCTCTTTCAATTCAGACTGGGGCCCAGGTCCAAATATTGAAAAAGAATTTGAGTCTTTTTGTAACTGTGATCTTATATGGAATACAGCAGACTCTTCAGGGGCGCTTCTTTCAAGAGTGAAATTAACTAATAACAAAGAGGGCTATGACATTCTATTGGGTCTAGATGACTCTTTGGTAGATGAAGCAAAAAAAAATGATTTATTTATTAAGCATTCAGTTCAAACTGATGGTTTAGATATAGACTGGAACGATGAATATTTCACTCCCTTTGATTATGGATATTTTAGTTTTATCTATGATAATGATAAATTAAATCAGCCACCTACATCTTTTGAAGAATTAGCTGAAAGAGATGAAATTTCTATTATTATTATGGACCCAAGGTATTCTACTCCTGGTCTTGGTTTGGCGAAATGGATTAATCAAATTTATAAAGATGAGGCATCTAATTTTTGGAATGAAATTCAAGATCAAATAGTCATTACCTCTAAGAGTTGGTCTGATGGATATGGGCTTTTTTTAGAGGGTGAATCAGATTTAGTCCTAAGCTATACTACTTCTCCAGCCTATCATTCTTTAGTGGAAGGCAGCACACAATATAAGTCTTTAAAATTTAAAGAAGGCCATGCTAGTCAAATAGAGGTCATGGGTATTTTAAATAATGCTTCAAATTTAGATTTAGCTAAATCTTTTCTTGAGTTTTCTTTAACGAATGGATTTCAACAGCATATTCCTCAGGGAAATTGGATGTACCCAGTCTTAAATTTAGAAGAATCTCAAAAAGAATTTTATGAAGCTGCACCATTGCCAGTCTCTCTGGACCAGGTTTTTCCTTCAAGTGAGGAAAAAGACTCTTGGATAGCAAGTTGGGAAAAATCTATTATTGAATAAAATTATTTTTGGTAGGGGGGTCGGCTTAATAGGGCTCCCTTATCTAATTTACTTAGCTTTTATTCTTATATTAATTACTTCTTCTTTCTTTGTTTTTACTAATATCAATGATTTTAAAGACTTTAATTTTTTATCATATCTCGGAACAATAAAATTTACATTTTTTCAGGCTTTTTTGGCATGTCTCATATCATCAATATTAGGTTTCCTTTTTAGTTTAATTTTTTATTTTTCAAACAAAGACCCTAAGCTTATATCTGCATTCTTAAATTTTTGTTTCATTTTGCCTGTTATTTTTGTTTCTTTTGGATCTATCTTTTTTTATAGCTCTAACGGGATCCTCTCTATTGTTTTTCATTGGTTGTCTATTGACTATGATATGAAAATTTTTTCTTTAAAGGGTATTCTTTATGTAACCTCATATTTTAACATAGCCCTAAATGCTAATTTCTTTTTTAGAAAATTAACAAATATTCCTGAAAACTACATGAGGGTTTTACAATCAAACGGTATACCTTTTTTAAAGTCAATACGACTTCAGCTCAAAAAATTTATATTTTCTGGATATTCTTCAGTCTTAATTTTGACTTTTATTTTTTGTATTGGCAATTTTACCATAGTCTATATTTTATCAGGCTCGCCTAATCTCACGACTATAGAGTTAGCCATTTATCAATCTATAGTAATAGATGCTGATTTAAAAATGGCAATAATTTTAGGGTTAACTCAGCTAATTATAATCCTATTAATATCAATTTCTGTAATTGGTAAAACGACTACTTTTAATACCTTTAATACATTTAAAAAATCATACAAAAACTTAGATAAAATTTTTCCCATTAACATAATT
>JAQWPC010000112.1:0-7428 GCA_029245555.1 Alphaproteobacteria bacterium | reverse complement strand
AGACAAAGTTAGTCAATTAGTTTTATATTTAATTCTTAAAACCTAATAAATTCAAATAGAATTTTGAGATTCAACTAACAGTTCTTCATGACATATACACAGGTTTTTATCTAATTTTTTCAGATTTGCGAATATGTGAATTGTAGTACTAAAATATCAATAATCTCAGGAAATTTTGCTAGAAATTGATTCGAGTCAGATCAAACTCCTCTTTGGAGGCTTAAGGGTAAATGATAAATAAAAACTATCATTTATAATTTTTTATTGGATATCAGTTGAGAAAACCTTATTTTTTGTGGGTGAAAAAAATTCTAGGTATAGGCACAGCTCTAGTCGATGTTATCAGCCAAGTGGAAGATAGCACAATCTCCCAATTAAACTTATCCAAGGGATCAATGACTCTTATTGAAGAAGAGCAAATCCAAGAAATCAGATCAAGCTTTGTTGAACCATTAATGACTTCTGGAGGGTCAGTTTGTAATACTGTCCATGAATTAAATTACTCTGACCACAATGCAAGCTTTTATGGAAAATTAAATAATGATGAATATGGCAAAGCATTTTTAAAAGATTTGCAATCAGCAGGCATAGGCTTTCAAGGTGTGATTAAAGAAGAAGGTCTTCCAACAGGCTGTTGTAATATTCTCGTTTCACCAGATGGTGAAAGAACTATGGCTACCCATATTGGTATAGGATCTCAATTGCATCCTGATGAAGTTTCATCAAATACTCTTAAGGATATCGATCACGTATACATGGAGTCTTACTTATGGGATCATGATTTAACAAAACAAACTCTTCAAAAAGTAGGGGAGATCGCTAAAGCTCAAAACATTGAAACTTCTCTATCTCTCTCAGATCCTTTTTGTGTCGACCGTCATCGTGATGAATTAAAAAAATTTGTAGAAGACTATGTTGATATTGTATTTTGTAACTTTGATGAGGCAAAAATGTTTTCTCAGTGTGAGTCAATGGCAGATGTCTCTGCTTATCTACAAAATTTTTCCAAAAAAATTGTCATGACTGCAGGAGCCGAAGGCGCCTATTATTTTGAAGGAGACAACACGGTATACCAACCAGCAATTAAGGTTGATAATGTTATCGACACAACTGGTGCGGGAGATAACTTTGCTGCTGGATTTTTAGATTTTTATTTGTCGGATAAATCAATACAAGAGGCTTTATCACAAGGTAATAATAAGGCCTCTCAGGTTATCCAACAATTGGGACCAAGGATAAAAAGACATTGAAAAACATAACAAAATCATGTTTTATCATCAGTAATCTAGCCACTAAAGGAGGACACATTGGATTATAAAGTTAAAGATATATCTCAACATAATTTCGGAAGACAAGAGATTGAAATTGCAGAAACAGAAATGCCGGGACTTATGGCAATCAGAGAACAATACGGGGACTCAAAGCCTTTAGCTGGAGCTAATATTATGGGATGTCTGCATATGACGATTCAAACAGCTGTTTTAATTGAAACCTTAGTGGCCTTAGGTGCCAAATGTCGTTGGAGCTCTTGTAATATTTATTCTACTCAAGATCATGCTGCAGCTGCAATCGCTCAAAGTGGAACACCCGTCTTTGCTTGGAAGGGAATGAGTGAAGAAGAGTTTTGGTGGTGTATTGATCAAACTATTGAAGCTGATGGTTGGCAGCCTAATATGATTTTAGATGATGGTGGAGATTTAACTTTGCGCATGCATGAAAAATACCCAGAGCTATTAAAAAATGTAAAAGGTTTATCTGAAGAAACAACTACAGGTGTTCTTCGTCTAGAGCAGATGGTTGAAAAAGGGACTCTACAAGTTCCTGCAATAAACGTGAATGACTCTGTTACCAAAAGTAAATTTGATAATTTATATGGCTGTAAAGAAAGTTTAGTGGACGGTATTCGTCGAGGTACAGATGTAATGATGGCTGGTAAAGTTGCTGTTGTTGCTGGTTTCGGTGATGTCGGTAAAGGAAGCGCTGCTAGTTTACGTGGAGCAGGTGCAAGAGTTCAAGTCACTGAGGTTGATCCTATTTGCGCTCTGCAAGCGGCTATGGAAGGCTATGAAGTAGTGACCATGGATGATGCCTGTAAATATGCTGATATTTTTGTAACCGCCACAGGCAATAAAGATATCATTAATCAAGATCACATGAGAGAGATGAAAGATAGAGCCATTGTTTGTAATATAGGACACTTTGATAATGAGATTCAAATTGAGTCTTTACAAAATTATAAGTGGGAAGAGATTAAGCCTCAAGTTGATCAAGTGACTTTTCCGGATGGAAAAAAACTTATTATTCTATCGAAGGGTCGACTAGTAAACTTAGGTAATGCAACAGGCCATCCAAGTTTTGTGATGAGCGCATCCTTTTCCAATCAAGTCTTAGCCCAGATTGAACTTTGGGAAAATTATCAAAATTATGAAAATAAAGTTTACGTTTTACCGAAGAAACTTGATGAAATGGTTGCAATGCTTCATTTAAAGAAAGTAGGCGCAAAGCTTACTGAAATGTCCAAAGATCAAAGCGATTATATCGGTGTTGAGCAACAAGGACCTTTTAAGAAAGAAACTTATAGGTACTAACAATGAGAAAAGATTTCATCTTTACCTCTGAGTCAGTCTCTGAAGGCCACCCAGATAAGGTCTCAGATCGCATCTCTGATATGGTGGTTGATCACTTTATCGCCAAGGACCCCTTTGCACGCGTTGCTTGTGAGACTTTAACGACCACAAATAAGGTTGTGCTAGCAGGCGAAGTTCGAGGACCCGTTGAAGAAGATAAAGATGAAATAGTTTCAAAAGTACGAGAATGTATCAAAGATATTGGATACGAACAGGAGGGCTTTCACTGGCAAAACGCAGATGTACAGTACTTGCTTCATGGCCAGTCAGCTGATATTGCCATGGGTGTAGACTCAGCAAACGATAAAGATGAAGGGGCAGGAGACCAAGGTATTATGTTTGGGTATGCGTGTACCGAAACACCAGAGTTGATGCCCGCACCAATTTATTATTCTCATAAAATTTTAGAACTGATGGCAAAAGGAAGAAAAGATGGAAGCTTACAAGGCTTAGAACCTGACTCTAAAAGTCAAGTGACCTTGCAATATGTAGATGGCAAACCCCATGCTGTCACTTCTGTTGTAATTTCCACTCAGCATACTGAAGGCTTATCTCCAGCAGATGTAAAAAAAATTGTAACGCCAGTTTTACATGCATCTATCCCTGCTAACCTTTTAAACAATTTAGATGATCAAGAATATTATGTGAATCCAACAGGAAACTTTGTGATCGGAGGCCCTGATGGCGATACCGGTCTTACAGGCAGAAAAATTATTGTTGATACCTATGGTGGTGCGGCCCCTCATGGTGGCGGTGCTTTTTCAGGTAAAGATCCAACTAAAGTTGATCGCTCAGCTGCATATGCATCACGCTATCTAGCTAAAAATATTGTTGCGGCTGGCCTTAGTACACAGTGCACTATTCAACTTTCGTATGCTATTGGCGTAGCGAAGCCTTTATCCATTTATGTTAATACGCAAGGCACTAACACAATTGATGAAGCTAAAATTGAAGCCGCTATTCCCGAGATCATGAACCTTTCTCCTAAAGGAATAAGAGAAAAACTCCAATTAAATAAACCTATTTATGAGCAAACTGCAGCGTACGGCCATTTTGGACGAACACATAATAGTGCCAGTGGAGCTTTTTCATGGGAGGCATTAGATTTAGTCTCTGACTTTAAATCATTAGCATAAGTGAGCCTTTCTTTTAGCGTTACAAACGAAGAACAGCTTTTTGAAATTACCAATCAACTAGCCCCTACATTAAAGAACCAACAAGTCATTTTTATTGAAGGGGATGTAGGTGCTGGAAAGACTACTTTCATTCGCTACTTATTGGAGACATTAGCAAAAAACAATCAATCAAAATTCTTTTTTCAAGGCAGCCCTACTTATCAACGAGAAAATCAATATTACTTTAATGAGTTAAATTGTGTCCACTTTGATTTCTATCAAGTAGAAGATCATCCTAATATTGACTTAGAAGACTATATTGTTGATCACTGTCTTTTGATTGAATGGCCTTTAAACATTTTAAGAAAAAAATACCAACAAGAAGCTTTGTTTATTAAAATTATACCTGATAGAAAACACCGGACTATTGAAATATACTCAGAGAACCCACAATGGCTTTATCAAATTCAGTAAATCTCTCTAAAATTAAAAAACAACTTTCTCAGAAGAATATCAAATTAGGAGGTAAGTTAAATTTTCAAAATGATGCCTCAAATAAAATTTTTCAATTGTGTAAAACAGCTAATAAAACTTTTTTATTATTATCTTTTCAAAATTGTCCTAGAGATTTTCAGAAATACTTAAGGGCAGATCAAGTCTTAGAAATGCTTGATGTCCCCACACCTAAAATACTAGAACAGCATAAGTCACAAAAATATTTTTTAATGAATTATTACCCAACAAATAACTCATCTCAATATTATCTAAAAAAAGAAATTAAAGATGTTCTCTCAGCATCCGTTAATAAAATTATCAATATACAAAAAAAAAGAAAAAGATTTGCAGGTATTCCTATTAAATCAAAACTCAATTTAATGAAAAATGCCTCTCAAGGAATTGAGACTTATATTGAATATTATGATGATAAAATCCAAATAGGTTTTTATTTAAATAAGCTCATTCAGCAATCAATGAAAAAAAATCTTGATAAACTTACAAAATACACACCAACCCTAGCTCATGGTGATTTTTTTTTAGATAATTTGATCTATTTCAAAAAAGAACTCTATGTCATTGATCATCAAGATCTTCACTATAACCATCCCTGTTTGGATATTGCCTCATTAATTTTTGATGCAAGAAGGTCGTACTCACCTAAATTAGAAGAAAAAGCAATTAAAGATTTTGCTAGAAAATCAGGTCAATTACTAGGCCCATTGAGAGATGACATACATAGGGTTAGCCTAGCACGAAATCTTAGAATTCTTGGAAATTGGGTAGACTTATATCAAGCTGGAAAAACGCAATATCTTAAAAAATTTAGAAAGTATACGTGGCTTCAAATATTTAAACACGTAGAGCATTTAAGATTATGGGACTTAAGAGAGTTATTTGAGGAAATTTATAAAAAGACAAAATAAATGGATGCTTTAATACTTGCTGCAGGTCTAGGATCTCGAATGGAGGATCTAACAAAAGATACTCCTAAACCCCTATTAACAATTAACAATAAAGCGCTGATTTCCTATGCCTTAGATATTGTCATCAAACTTCCATTCGATAAAATTTATGTCAACACTCATTATCAATCAGAACAGCTAACTCAATATTTAAAAGATCAATATCCTCAAATTTTGACATCTTATGAAACTACTATTTTAGGAACAGGTGGAGGGATAAAAAATATTCAAAAACAAGACTTGTTTGTAATGAATACTGACAATCTTTGGCAAACATCGTTTATAGGTGAAATTAAAAATGCCATGCAGCATTTCACAATACATGAAGAAATTGCAAATTTATTGTTAGTTAATTCACATTCCTCGAATAATGATTTAGAGCTTCATGACAATAAAATCATTTTTCCCAGTCAGCAGAAAAATACAAAATTCCAAGGTTGCCATTTTCTACGTCATAACAGTCTTGATGGTTACCCTGAAATTTTTGACATACCTCTGTATTGGAAAGACTGCTCTATTAAGCAACAACTCTATGGCTTTGAAACAACAACAAACAATCCTCATATCGGAACTAAAGATTTATATTTGCAATATTAAAACTTCATCCCATATGTAAATTATGACTATAGAACAAATTAAAGATGCTGATTTTCAGCAAAGTGTAATTGATGGATCGAATAATCAGCCAATTTTAGTTGATTTTTGGGCGGAATGGTGCGGACCTTGTAAGGCATTAGGACCAATTTTAGAAAATATTGCTGCAGAATTTGAGGGGAAGGTATCTATTAAAAAAATAAACATTGATGAAAATCCATCAGCGCCAGCCAATTTTGGAGTTCGAAGTATCCCTACCATGATGATTTTCAAAGATGGAGCAGTGGCTGATACAAAAATTGGACTTAGCTCTGAGGCAGATTTGAAAAACTGGGTTAACAGCCAGCTTTAAAGGTTATTTTTCAAATTAAAAATCGAACTAGTTCAACTAACTAAGTTAAAAGTTACTCAGTTGCATTAACTTAAATATATTTTATTTAAATTTAATTCCCATAATGAGGCCTGTTGAATTATTTTTAATAATCAAATCAGCTTTATGAATTTCACATATTGCCTTGACCATAGCTAGTCCTAAACCTAGACCCCCTTCTTTCATTTTATTTATTTGATATAGAGGTTTGATAACTTTATCTTTTTGGTTATTTGGAATTCCTGGACCTTGATCTTTAATCAAAATCTTATCAGGTCCAAAATCAAAGGCTATCTTTGTTCCCTTCTTAGAAAACTTTAATGCATTTTGTATTAAGTTAGTTATCAGAATAAAGATTAAATTTTTATCCATTTTTATCTTATTACCACTTATACTATTTATAGAAGTTTTAAATCCTTTATCCTCTATGACAGGCCCATAAGTTTCAAATATTTCTTTCCCAAATTCTTTAAGATTTACTTTAGAAAATTTTTTTCTTTCTGAGCCACTTTGAATTTTAGCTATTTTGATAATAGTATCAAAAATATTAATGATCTCATCTATTTGATGAATAGAGTCACGTATTTGTTTTTGATTTATTTTTTTTGTATTTATTTTTTTTTCTAAGCTGAGTCTTAAATTCGTGAGAGGAGTTTTTAAATCATGAGCAATATTGGCTGATTGGTTTTTAAACTGCCCCATTAGATTCTCCAATTGTTGAGTAGTTTGATTTATGGAATTTGAAACTTTGACTAAATCATCATCTCCATCTAATTTAATTCTAGTTTTCAATCTTCCTGATTTTATAAAATTTAATGATGTTTCAATTTTCGATATTCGTATTTGTGTATTTCGGGCGACTACTATAATTACTAAAGAGATTAAAATAAGAGAAAAAATAGCGGAAAAGAAGAATATTTCATTAATGGTTTTTCTTATTTGGATTTGGGTCTCTAAAGATCTTGCGGCAATATATATGTTATTATCCCTATTTCTGATCAAAGTTCTCGCCCTAAATGATATTCCATTTTCTGCTATTAAACTAGTTGAGTGATAGCCCTCAGGAAAAAAAATTATATTTCCAGGAAAGATTGCACCTTCCGCTATTCTACCTTGATAGCCTTGAGAATTAGGAATGATCATATAATAACTATCCTGTGATGGCCTAAGTGCTAATGTTTTTTGAGATTGCCATAAAAGACTAATTCCTTCTAAATCATAAGATAAATCTCTATCAATGTTTTCGATAATCTTTTTTTCAA
>JAQWPC010000083.1:0-2975 GCA_029245555.1 Alphaproteobacteria bacterium | reverse complement strand
GCTCATAAAAAAAATATCTGAGCCTCCTAATTCCTTGAATGCATAAGGATTGATAAAATAGCCTTTTTCTTTTTTGATCATTTTGTCAGATTGAATATTTAATAAACTCACATCTTGATGTTTTTGTAATATTTTATCAATAACACTCATTGTCTCAAAAGGATGAAATGAGCACACAATGTAGCTTAAAATCCCACCTTTATCTAACAATTTCAATGATTTCTCTATCATGGCCACTTGGATTTTCTGATTAGATAATAATTTTTTTTCATCAATTTTGGAGGCTACGTCAGGATTTCTACGGAATGTTCCCAGAGCACTGCAAGGGGCATCTAATAAGATTGATTCATATTTTTTAGGAAATGTAGATGTTAAAAAATCCCCTTGAACAATTTCTAAATCCAAATTTAGACGATTGACATTGTCTTTAAATTTTTTGATCTGTGAAGAGGACTTATCAATAGCATCTACGATAAAACCATAAGAGCTTAATAAAATACTTTTTCCCCCTGGTGCTGCACAGACATCTAAAATATTTTTACTCTGAAATAAATCTTTAATAGCATAAATACATTCAAAGTTTCCAATATCCTGTACAAAACAATCTTGATGAAGGTCTTTTTCTAATAAAGATACCTTACCCCCATATATGCTATTTTTATTTTCATTATAAGAAATTTGATAATTGATAGGTTTGTGAAATAAAGAATTATAAATATAAGCTCTAATATTTTTACTGCTAAACACTTTATCAATATTAGCTTTAAATAGTCCTGGTAAGTTTTGTGAACTGAGATCAATTTTCTTCTTTGCTCTTAAAAGACTTCTTAATACAGCATTAACTAATTTATCTTTTTTAAATCTTTTACTAAATTCAACAGCCTCATGAACTATTGCAAACTCTGGTTTTTTTGAGAAAAAGAGAAGTGTTAAACAAATACTGAGAATTTTTTTTGTGTGGTCTGGTGTTTCTTTACTAATAAAATCTTGAAGTAAGAGATGGTTATTTTCTATTTGTCGGTAATACTCTTGTAAATTTAAAAAAAGAAAATTTCTTTTTATCTGAGGGTATTGATTAATAACAGTATCTAAACCACTTCCTTTATCGATTTGTGTTATCGATTCAAAAAGATTTGAGATATCAGAAGAATTAGATATTTCTAGACCCGTCAATTAGAGATTGAACAACACCTGGATCAGCTAGCGTAGAAGTATCACCTAATTGTTCTTCTTCCTTTGACGCAATTTTTCGAAGTATTCTTCTCATGATTTTTCCTGATCTTGTCTTAGGTAGCCCAGGAGAGAATTGTATTTTGTCGGGAGTTGCTATCGGTCCAATTTTTTTTCTTATCCAGAGAGTTAATTCTTTTTTAAGATCTTCACTGACTTCTACACCAGTGTTTGTAGTAACATATGCGTAAATTCCTTGTCCTTTAATATCATGAGGATAGCCAACTACTGCCGCCTCAGAAACCAATTTGTGCTCAACAAATGCACTTTCTATTTCTGCGGTTCCTAATAGATGTCCTGATACATTGATGCAATCATCAACACGTCCTGTAATCCAGTAATATCCATCTTTATCACGTTTACAACCATCACCAGTAAAATACTTTCCTTGAAACTGGCTAAAATACGTATCCTTAAATCTTTGATGGTCCCCATAAACAGTTCTCATTTGACCAGGCCAACTATCAAGCATGCAAAGTTTTCCTTCACACTCGCCTTCTAAAATATTGCCATTATCATCAACTATAGCCGCCTCAATGCCAAAATAGGGATGGGCTGCACTTCCTGGTTTGAGCTTTGATACGCCAGGAATTGGAGAAATGAGGTGACCTCCTGTTTCTGTTTGCCACCAAGTGTCAACCACAGGACATTTATTTTTTCCGACGATAGAAGCATACCAGTTCCACGCTTCAGGATTAATGGGCTCTCCTACCGTTCCTAAAATTCTCAGAGAGGATAAGTCACATTTATTCACGAAATCATCGCCCTCTTTCATTAAGGCTCTAATGGCAGTAGGCGCAGTATAGAAAATATTAACTTGGTGTTTATCACACACTTGCCAAAATCTTGAGAAGTCAGGATAGTTTGGAACACCTTCAAATAATAAAGTCTTTGCCCCATTTGCTAAAGGACCATAGACAGAATAGGAATGACCAGTCACCCACCCTGCATCTGCTGTACACCAATAAACATCTCCTTGATGATAATCAAATGAATATTTATGAGTGAATGAAGCATAAACTAAATACCCACCTGTGGTGTGTAAGACGCCTTTAGGTTTTCCTGTTGAGCCCGAGGTATATAAAATAAAAAGAGGATCTTCTGCATTCATAGACTCACATTCACAATTTTCATCAACTTCTTTTTTTAATTCAGCATAATCAAAATCTCTATCTGTATAAATATCTTCTTTTGAATTTGTATATTTGATGACTAGCGTTTTAATATTATCATCACAACTCTCTAGCGCAGTATTGATATACTTTTTTAAAGGAATTGTTTTTCCACCTCGAAGCCCTTCATCGGCTGTAATGACAAATTGAGATTTGCAATCTTGAATTCGTCCTGCAATGGATTCTGGAGCAAAGCCACCAAAAATAACAGAATGAATAGCGCCTATTCTAGCGCATGCTAGCATGGCAAATGCAACTTCAGGTATCATGGTAAGATAAATAGTAACGCGATCGCCTTTTTGAACGCCCATTTTCTTTAATACATTAGCAAATTTACTTACCTCTAACTTTAATTCTTTGTAAGTAAAAGTTTTAGATTTATCGGGATCGTCGCCTTCCCAGATTATTGCAATTTCATCAGGTGTTTTTTCTGCATGTCTATCAACACAATTATAACAAACATTGAGCTCACCATCCTCAAACCACTTGATAGCAATATCACCTTCAAAGCTGGTATTTTTTACGTGTGAGAAGTTTTTAAACCAGGTGAGTTGCTCATTGGCTATTTTAGAC
>JAQWPC010000055.1:0-7424 GCA_029245555.1 Alphaproteobacteria bacterium | reverse complement strand
TCAGGACCAAGAAAATTTTTAATAGATTTGTCATCAAATATAAATGGCTTCTTAGAACGAGATTTATTTTTTTCTAACTGGAAGACGAGCTTTCTAAAGAGCTTATCAAATGTTTTTTCAAGACCTCTGACACCAGATTCTCGAGTGTAGTGTCTAACTATTTTAGCTATGGAGGCTTTGTCTAACTTGAACTCACTTGGTTTCAAAATATTTTTATTCATTTTTCTTGGAACTAAATACTTTTTGGCAATTTCAACTTTTTCTTTTTCTGTATAACCTGAAACTTCTATGACTTCTAGTCTATCTAGTAATGGCCCAGGAATATTATAGGTATTACCCGTGCAGATGAACATGACGTTAGATAAATCATAATCAACCTCCAAATAATGGTCGTTGAATTGACTATTTTGCTCTGGATCTAATACTTCTAAAAGAGCGGAGGAAGGGTCACCTCTCCAGTCGCTGCCTACTTTATCTATTTCATCCAATAAGATAATTGGATTTGAAGTTTTAGTTTTTTTCATAGCCTGAATAAATCTACCTGGCATAGAACCTATATAAGTTCTTCTGTGCCCTCTAATTTCAGCTTCATCACGAATACCGCCAAGAGAGATTTTAGCAAATTCTCTTCCGGTAGCTCTGGCAATTGACTTACCTAAGGATGTCTTACCAACTCCCGGAGGTCCTACAAAACATAATATAGTGCCAGTAGCTTTTTTAGACCTTTTTTTGACAGCAAGAAATTCAAGAATTCTATCTTTTACTTTTTCTAAACCATAGTGATCTTGATTAAGAATTTTCTCAGCTGTTGCTATATCGATAACCTCTTTTGAAAAGGCCTCCCAAGGAATATCTAATAGCCACTCTAAGTAATTTCTAATAACTGAAGCTTCGGCAGACATAGGACTCATAGACTTAAGTTTTTTAAACTCATTCAAGGCCTTTTCTTTTGCTTCCTTTGATAATTTTACTTCATTAATCTTTTTTTCAATTTCAGTGTATTCGTTGGAACCATCTTCACCATCACCTAGTTCTTTTTGAATAGCTTTCATTTGCTCATTGAGGTAGTACTCTCTTTGAGTCTTTTCCATTTGTCTTTTAACCCTATTTTTAATTTTTTTCTCTAGGGCTGAGAAATTTAACTCTTTAGAAAAGAAATTTAAAAGGTTTTGAATTTTTTTATTAATATCTAAGATCTCAAGGTTTTTTTGCTTATCTTCAATACTTACATTTAAATTGTAATAGACGTTATCAATGAACTGATAAGAGTCATCAATATTAAGGAGGCCTTCTAATATATCATTATTGTTTCCAATATTTTGAATGTAATTTTGAAATTCATTTTTTAATACCCTCAAAGAAGCTTTAAGTTCTACTGAATTTTTCTTATTAACAACAACGGGCTCTATTTTTGCAGTTAAAAAATTATTTGATGCCTTTACAGCTGATTTAATTTTAACTATCTCTAAACCCTCTGTGAGGACTTTGTAAGTATTATCAGGTAGTTTTAAAAATTGGATGATTTTTGATTTAACACCATAAGAAAAGACATCATTTACCTGAGGATCATCAGTCGTAGGTTCTTTTTGAGTGAAAAGATAAATAATCTTTTCATTACTGTTCATAGCATAATTAATAGCATCAATAGATTTAGACCTTCCCACAAACAGTGGTGATGTTATTGAAGGGTAAACTACTAAATCTCTAAGAGGTAAGATAGGTCCGACGATTTGATTTTCCATACTATAAAGATAGTGAGGAATTTCTAATTTTCACCTACTTTTTTTTTTATTTTTTCTTTTTCTTTGTAGACAATAATTGGCTTATTTGCTACGACGGCATCTTTATTAAGTACTACTTTATCCACAGTATCTCGATCAGGGATATCATACATACACTCTAAAAGAAGTTTTTCCATAATAGAGCGGAGACCTCGTGCGCCAATTTTTTTATCAACTGCTAATTGAGCAATTTGCTCCCTGCCATCCTCAGTAATTTCAAATTCAACACCCTCAAATGAAAATAAAGCCTTATATTGCTTAGATATTGCATTTTTTGGCTTTGTTAGGATTTCTTTCATATCTTCAAGTGTAAGTTCTTCCAAACTCGCGCTAACAGGCAATCTTCCTACTAACTCTGGTATAAGTCCAAATTTAATTAAATCATCATTTTCTAAATGAGAAGCTATCGGGAGATCTTGATTTATCGATTTGTTAAATCCAATAGATTTTTTATTAATTCTATTTTTGATTATTCTAT
Source organism: Alphaproteobacteria bacterium (assembly GCA_029245555.1). Lineage (GTDB taxonomy): Bacteria > Pseudomonadota > Alphaproteobacteria > HIMB59 > HIMB59 > HIMB59. The sequence goes on along the minus strand of JAQWPC010000055.1, from coordinate 5,165 downwards.
CGATACCTTCAAAAGCTCCTCCACATACAAATAAAATATTCTTAGTATCCACTTGTAGGAATTCTTGTTGTGGATGCTTCCTTCCTCCTTGAGGGGGGACGCTAGCAGTCGTGCCTTCAATAATTTTTAAGAGAGCTTGTTGAACACCCTCACCTGATACATCTCGAGTAATAGATGGGTTCTCACTTTTTCTACCCACTTTGTCTATTTCATCAATATATACAATTCCTTTTTGAGCTAACGAAACATCATAATCACATTGTTGAAGTAATCTTAAAATAATATTTTCAACATCTTCACCTACGTAACCAGCCTCAGTAAGCGTTGTAGCGTCAGCGATAGTGAAAGGAACATTCAAAAATTTTGCTAAAGTTTGTGCCAAAAGTGTCTTACCGCAACCTGTAGGGCCTATCAGCAAGATATTTGATTTAGAAATTTCGATATCTTTAGATGGGTTTTGCACTCTCTTGTAATGGTTATAAACCGAAACAGATAATATTTTTTTTGCTTGGTCTTGGCCTATTATATGATCATCAAGATGATTAAAAATTTCACTAGGTTTTGGAATTTCAAATTTTGTCTTAGTGTCGATCTTGTCATCTTCAACTAAAATATCCTTACATAGAACTACGCACTCATTACAAATATATACATTAGGTCCAGCAATTAATTTTTTTACCTCTTCTTGACTTTTTCCGCAAAAAGAACAAGAAATTTTTTTATCCGAAGCATTTGCAGAGGTTAATTTATCATCAGCCATTAAAATTTATTTATCTTCTCTATTAGAGATAACCTTATCAATTAAACCAAATTTTAGGGCTTCCTCTGGATCAAAGAATTTGTCCCTCTCCATTGCCTTCTCAATTTCTCCTATACTTATGCTAGTATGTTTTTGATAAATTTCATTGAGTCTCTTTTTTGTTTTTAAAATTTCTTCCGCTTGAATTTTAATATCTGTTGCCTGACCGGAAAAACCACCTGAGGGCTGATGTATCATTATTTTTGCATGAGGTAAGGCAAATCGGCTACCTGACTTACCAGATGCTAGAATCAAAGATCCCGCAGAAGAAGCCTGTCCTATACAAACAGTGTGCACAGGGCATTTTATATATTGAATTGTGTCATACATAGCTAAGCCAGCTGTAACTAGACCACCTGGTGAGTTAATATAAAGACTAATAGGTTCTTCAGGGTTTTCTGACTCTAAAAATAATAACTGTGCACAAATTAAAGATGCAACTTGATCATCAATTGGACCAGTTAAAAAAATAATTCTCTCTCTGAGTAAACGAGAGAAAATATCAAAAGATCTCTCCCCTTTACCGGATTGTTCAATGACTATGGGTACCAGATTCATTATTGTGTGATCCTTTTTTCATCATTTCATCTAAACTTAACTTAGTTTCCTTAATTTTAAAAGTTTTCATAGACTGATCTGCAATTTTATTTCTTAGAAGTGTTCCATAAGCAGTTTCAGCAGTTCTCTGATCTATTTTTTCTCCGTAATACTTTTGAATATGCTCTTGGAGCTCTTTTTGATCTACCTTCGCATCTAGAAATTTTACTAATTCAGAAAATATAAAATCTTTTTGGATATTTTCGCTCGTTAGTTTTTTTAAACTATCTATTCTTTCTTTGTGTTCATCTTTCATTGTAGCGAGGTCTATTTGATATTTTCTCTTTAACTCTAAATCTACCACTTCAGAATTCACTTCAATTTTCTTTTTGTTCGAAAGAACTTTTAATAAGTCTTCAATGAAAAATTCTTTTTGAAGATAATTGACATCTTCGTTTAATTTATCAGATATTTTTGTATTTAACTCATCAACTGTATTTAGTTTTAGTATTTTAATAAGTTCATCGTCATTATCAGGAAAAATCTTTTTATGTATATCTTTTATTTTTCCCTCAATCTGGGTACTTTTAGTTGTCATATTAAAATCTGATTTATTTTTAATTTTTGATAGAGCCTTTTTTAAATCTTTAAAGGTTTCCTCATCTGTATTTGTATTAAAATCTATTCTAACTTCTTTTTGAGAAAAGATTTTTTTTTGCTCATCTCCGAAATTTATAACCTCAAAATCAACAACAGAATTATCGTCTGCAACATCAATGCTTTCTAATGAGTAATATTCTTTTCTTACTTTTTCTCTAAAATCATCAATATCTTTTTTGGTCACTTCAGCAGATATTTTTTCAATTTCACTAGATTTTAATTCTTCTAATTTGATTTCCGGTTTTAGAAAAAAGGACAAAGAGAAGTTGTAGTTATCTTTAAATTGAACATCTGGTTGAATTAGGGACTCTATTTTTTCTTTCTCTGAAATTTCAGATATATTTTTTGAAATTTCATCATTTAATACTTCATTTTCAATCTGAGGTCCTATTTTAGATTTAATGATATTAATTGGAACTTTACCTTTTCTAAAACCGGCAATTTCAAAAGTAGGTTGTTTTTCATTAATTTTTTCATCTATAATTTTTGTAATGGAGTCTTGATCTAAAGATACCTCAAAAGAGGATTTGTATTCTTTTTTTTCTATATTTTTATAATTCATTTTCTCTATCTATTCTTGGTGCGCCAGGAGGGACTTGAACCCCCACGGTTGCCCGCTGGTACCTAAAACCAGTGCGTCTACCATTCCGCCACTGGCGCATTATATGTGGGGCGAGTAAGGGGACTTGAACCCCCGACCTCCGGTACCACAAACCGGCGCTCTAACCAACTGAGCTACACCCGCCAAAATTTAGGATTAATTTATAGTATAGATATTATGCAATTTAAACATTATATTTGGTCTCGATATTATGAAAAAAATTGAAGCAATTATTAAACCTTTTAAGTTAGAGGATGTTAAAGACGCATTAGGCGAAATTGGTCTTAGTGGATTAACAGTCTCAGAAGTAAAAGGATTTGGTAGACAAAAAGGCCACACCGAGTTATATCGAGGTGCCGAGTATGTGGTAGATTTTCTACCTAAGGTTAAAATAGAACTAGTAGTAGATGATAAAAAATACAAGGAAGCAATTGATGTCATTATCAAGCAAGCTAACACTGGTAAAATAGGTGATGGTAAAATCTTTGTATATGAAGTTTCTGAGGCTATTAGAATACGCACAGGTGAAAAGGGTAAAGACGCAATTTAGCTTCGCTTACCTTCTACCAATAAATTTTAGGAGTACTTAAATAATGGATAAAAAATCTTTACAAAAACTTATCGATGAAAAAGGAATTCAGTATATTGATTTTAGATTTACTGATCCGTTAGGGATGTGGCATCACTTCTCTCATCATATTAACACTTTCGAAATGGATGTTTTTGAAGAAGGCGTCGGATTTGATGGATCTTCAATTAGATGTTTCCAATCAATCGAGGCATCAGATATGATCTTAATACCTGACATAGAAACTACATTTGTTGATCCTTTCTTTGCTGATCCAACACTTGTAATTATATGTGATATTCAAGATCCAATCACTGGTCAAAAATATGATAAAGACCCAAGATATGTAGCGAAAAAAGCTGAGGCATTTGTCAAAAGTTCTGGCGTTGGTGATAGTATTTTTTTTGGTGCAGAAGCAGAATTCTTTCTTTTTAATGATGTAAGAATTTCAACAGATCCAAGTAACTCTTTTTTCTCTGTAGACTCTGGGGAAGCTATTTGGAATAAAGGGTCTGACGAAAGACCTAATTTGGGATACCACGTCAGAAATAAGGGTGGGTATTTCCCATGCCCTCCTCATGATACTATGCAAGATGTAAGATCAGAAATGGTCAATCATATGGTATCTATTGGGATGAACGTTGAAGCTCAGCACCATGAAGTGGCTACAGCTGGTCAACAAGAAATTGATTTACGTTTTGATACCCTTCTTTCTCATGCTGATGACTTACAAAAGTATAAGTATGTAGTAAGAAATACAGCTAAAAGTAATGGCTTAAGTGCTACATTCATGCCTAAACCCCTTTCTAACGATAATGGCTCCGGTATGCATTGCCACCAGAGTATTTGGTCAGAGGGAAAGCCAATATTTTATGCCGACAGTGGATATGCTAACTTAAGTGATGAGGCAAAATTTTATATTGGCGGCCTCTTAAAGCATGCTCCATCTTTATTGGCTTTTACAAACCCAACAATTAATTCATTTAAAAGACTAGTTCCTGGATATGAAGCACCCGTAAAATTGGCTTATTCAAATAGAAACAGAAGTGCTATTTGTCGTATACCCGCCTACTCACCATCTCCTAAAGCAAAAAGAGTTGAGTTTAGATGTCCAGATGCTACAGCAAATCCTTATTTAGCTTTTGCTGCAATGGTAATGGCTGGCTTAGATGGAATTAAAAATAGAATTGATCCTGGTGAGCCAATGGATAAAAACCTCTATGATCTACCTGCCGAAGAGCAAGCTAAAGTTAAAGAGGTACCAGCAACATTAGAAGAGGCCATCAATAACCTTGAAGCTAACCATGACTACTTACTCGATGGTAATGTATTTACAAAAGATTTAATTGAGTCTTATATCGAATACAAAAGAGAAGAGGAAATTGAACCAAATAAATTAGCCGTAACACCAAAGGAATACGACCTATATTACGACTATTAAGATAATTCTCTAAGTAGCTCGTCCAAGTATAACTTTTTATCAACTTTGGACGGGCTACCAGTAAGATCCTCAAAAATTAAGTCTTCTCTCAAATATCCAAAATTTTTATTTAACTTAAATTTTTGATTATTCAGCAATGTAATTTCCATAAAGATTTTATAAATTTGAAATAAATCTTTAGTATTTTCTAGAGGTTTTTTAATGTCGATCATTTTTTTTACATATTCCAAATCAGGTTTGGAAAAATGAGAAATAACAATGTTTTTATTTTTATAAAATTTTTTAGATAGTTGTAAGTTTGTAGATAAAATACAAATTTTTTGAAAAGACAAAATATGAAAAAATTCTTTAGTATTTTTATAGAAATTGAAAAAATTATCTAAACTAATTACTTGTTCTGAAGATTTATCAAAAGGTTTATTTCTATCATCTACAGAAATGAAATCTCTGTCTATATATTGGTTAAAAATATTATAAAATCTCCTTACTATTTTAATGTTATCTATGTGATTATTTTTAGTATCTGTATAAATAAAAAAAATATCAGCATCAGAGGATG
>JAQWPC010000050.1:0-3470 GCA_029245555.1 Alphaproteobacteria bacterium | reverse complement strand
AATAGTCAAAATGTCTAGACCTACTGTTTATGACTTATGGAGTCAAAAAGGTAAAAAGAAATGGGCTCAAACTCACATAGATACAGCTAAGGAGGCAGATGCTGCATTCAAATCAGGAATTGAAATAATTTCTTGTGAACCCGATCATCATTTTTCTGAAGTAAGAAAAGTAGCCCCAGGTGCTTTCCTCTCAGTAGGACTAAAACATGGGACGGTTAGTTCTAAACAAGAGGCTATAAAAAAAGGATTTGATATTTTAGCAATGGGTGGAGATGCAGTTTATTGTTCTCATTCTATCAACTGGATAGAAGCTATGGCTAAAGAAGGTATTCCTGTAACCGCGCATGTAGGCCTAGTTCCTAATCGTGCTACCTGGACTAACTATCGAGCCATTGGAAAAACAGCTGAAGAAGCTTTAAAGGTTTATCAAGATGTAAAAGACTTAGAAAATGCAGGTGCCGCCTGTGTAGAAGTTGAAGTTATCCCCATTGAATTAGCAGATTACATTACAAGAAATACCAAAATGATCACAATGGGCATGGGGTGTGGTGATGTTTGTGATACGCAGTATCTTTTTTGCAATGATATTTTAGGGACCAATGAGGGTCACTACCCAAGACATGCAAAAAAATATGTTGATTTGCAAAAAGAAGAAGCAAAAATTCAAAATCTTCGAGAAAAAGGCTTTCAAATGTTTGTTGAGGATGTAAACAATGGGACATATCCAGAGGAAAAACACCAAATCAAAATGGACTCAAAAGAATTTGAAGCTTTTCAAAATAAAATTAAATAGCATTTAAATATAAATCAATATCAAGCTCTGAGACAGTGCTTGCAACCTTTTGATATTCCATCTCTTTAATGGCAATAAAGGCTCTGTGCAGTTCAAGACCTAATATCTCTTTTAGAAACTTTGATTTTTTTGCAGCTAAAATAGCAGAACTCCAGTCATGGGGCATGTCATTTTTTGAATTTGACTTTTGTTCATAGGCATTACCTTTTGTTTGATTAGGAGCTTTAATCTTATTTTTCATCCCATATCTCATAGCTGAAATTACTGTTAAGGCCACTAGATAAGGATTTGCATCAACACCAGATACACGGTGCTCTATTCTTCTATTCTTGCTATCACTGGAAGGAATTCGAAAGGCAACAGATCTATTATCCATCCCCCAGTTAGGAGTCACAGGAGCATAAGAGCCAAGCACCAGTCTTCTCCAACTATTAGCATTAGGCGCAAATATCAACATACTTTCTCCCATGGTCTTGGTTAAACCACCGAGAGCATAAAGGAGATTTGGATTTATATCTTTTTTTGATTTTTCAGCAAAAAGGTTGGCACCTTTCTTATCATACATTGACACATGAAAATGCATTCCCGATCCAGAAGCATTTTCCATCGGCTTAGCCATAAAACATGCTGTGACTCCATGAAGGCGCGCTAGAGATCTTATAATTCTTTTAAGTCTAAGGATGTCATCAGCCGCTTTAAGTAAATCACTTTGATGTTTTAGGGTTAATTCATATTGGCCAGGGGCATACTCAGAAATGATCGTCTCAGCCTCAATGCCTGCAATATTAGTTGCATCATAAATATCGTTTATTAATGGGAGCATTCCATGAAGATTGTCTACAGAATACACATCTGTTTTTCGATAGGATCTTTTTTTTCCAATAATTGATTTTGCTGGTTGAAGTTTACCGTACTGATCTAATTCGTTGGCTACTAAAAAAAACTCTAGCTCAAAAGTACCACATAATTTAATACCATCTTTTTTAAAAGAATTAATCTTATCTTCTAAGACATTTCTTGGATCGATATTCAATTTATTACCATCGATATCAGACATAGTCATGAAAAGCTCCCCTCTCGAGGGTTTACTTTTATGAATTTGTTTTAAAGATTTGGAAATAGGCCAAGCTTTAATATCTCCGTCTCCTTGTTCTAAGATTAGTCCCGTACCAGGAACGTCTTCACCAGTAATGTCCATTCCAAGCAGAGATAATGGAAATTGCCTTCCAGACTCATACAGTTTTAATAATTCATTTCGTCTTATTATCTTACCTCTGCCTATAGCATTACAATCATGCATAATAATATCAAAAGACTTGATTTCTGGATGCTTCTTTAGAAAACTTTTAGGTTCATTGAGTGATATTGTTTTTTTCTTTAAGGCAGTCATGAGAATTATTTTAGATGATTATTATAGATATTTTAGAGCTTATATAGTAATAATTCTAACTCTGGCCCGCTGGCAGATTGGTTATGCAGAGGACTGCAAATCCTTGTAGCTCGGTTCGATTCCGGGGTGGGCCTCCATTATCACGTTAAATAATTAATAAATATAAGCTTATTAAAATCATCAACATTGATATTCCAAAGCAAAATTTAAAAGCTTTGTTAAAAAGTTCATATTCTTTTTTTTCTTTGTACTTTTTTTTGGCTATATATAAGGCAGCAGTTAAAATTGATAAAAACCAAAAAGAATTAACTGCTAATTCAGCATCCATGTCTAAAATTTCTTTCATCGTTTAAAATTATAAAAATTATCATTAATGAGGGGTGCATAGATTATGATAGAGAGAAGATATTTTTAAAACGTAATTTTCTAGTTCTTTCATTTCAAGAAATCTATCTTCTTCCACTAATTGACCGCTTATAAGCTCATTATAGAGAATTTCTAAATCATCATCGTTGCTTCCCATAAGAATGACAAGATCTTGACATAGCTTGTCACTACCAACGATTTGAATAGCATACGTATTGAATGCAATAAAGAATATGGATAGCAAACTAATGAAATATTTCATCATTTAACTTTATACAACCTTATGAGCATATAAAGATAAAGTTTTATGAAATATGCTTAAAAGTTTTTTATAATCAGGAACAATTTGATACTCATGTGAATAATATTTGGAGTCAGCTAAGCTATCATATTGAATCACTTTTAAGTCTTTTTTGGTAAATAAGTTAAATACTTTAGGGTTACCCATTTGCAATACAGGGTTACATGTATATTTAGACATGGCTATTTCATAAGACTTATGATCACTTAAAATATAATCTAAATATTTTTCTGCATTAGTATCCTTTTTATTAAGTACTGAAGTAATTTCAGTAAAAATTAAACCTTGCTTTAAGTTATTTACTTTATTCTTTGGAATGATACTTAAGATATTACTATACCCTTCTCGTCTAGCTACAGAACACGTATAAGTGCCCCCAGTTAAATAAAAACTAATTTTCTTATTTGAAAGTAATTTATTAAGAATTATATAATCACTTGAAATTACAGAAGCATTTTCAAACCAAATTTGACAATTAATCTTAAACTTCGATATCTTTTTTTCATTTAACGCCTTAAAAGGATTAATACCAGTAGATAATGCAATTTGCATAATATTAAAATCTTCAAAAAGCAAAATTCCAAATTTATTTCTATTTTCTTCGACTAAATTATAACCTT
>JAQWPC010000042.1:0-2361 GCA_029245555.1 Alphaproteobacteria bacterium | reverse complement strand
ACACGAAAATAACTATCAGCACTATTAAACTTCCACTGATCTATTTTGGAACTTAGGTCAGTTACTGTAAAATCAGCTTTTTGTATTTGATATGATATTTTTAATAAATCAGCATAGTCATAGATTGACTCTGAAAAATTGTCAGAAATATAATCTTTATGTAATTGAGCGTATTTATAATTTTCTAATTTAAAATTTTTAAAAGGATTATAATCATTTAAGATCTTGTTCCCATACGATGATAAGTTATTCATAATTTAAACTATGCAAATGAAATAATTTTCATTAAACGGTTTTAGAAACCTCTTCATACCCTTTTTCTTCTAATTCTAAAGCTAGGGAAAAGTCACCTGATTTAACTATCTTACCATCAGATATAATATGAACAAAATCAGGTTTAATATAGTTAAGAAGTCTTTGATAGTGAGTAATCACCAAAAAAGAATTATCTTTATTTCTTAATTTATTTACACCCTCTGAGACTACTCGAAGGGCATCGATGTCCAAACCTGAGTCAGTTTCGTCTAAAATTGACATTACAGGATCTAGGAGTGACATTTGCAATATTTCTTGTTTTTTTTTCTCGCCACCTGAATAGTTTACGTTTAAATCTCTTTTCAACATATCTGGAGAAATGCTGAGCTCTTCAGCTTTTGATTTAACTAATTTAGCAAACTCTAATGCATCTATTTCTTCTAAGCCCAAGTATTTTCTTTTAGCATTAATTGCTGTTTTAAGAAAAAAAGATGTTTGCACACCTGGAATTTCCATTGGATATTGAAAGGCGAGAAAAAGTCCTTCATTTGATCTTTCATCAACTTCTAAATCTAATAAATTTTTGCCATTGAAATCGACACTTCCACTATCAATTTCATAGCCTTCTTTACCTGATAAAACATACGATAGAGTACTTTTACCAGAACCGTTAGGACCCATTAATGCGTGTACCTCACCTTTATTAATGGATAAGTCTAGTCCCTTAATTATTTGTTTTTCTTCAATAGATACTCTTAAATTATTGATATTTAACATTATCCAACACTTCCTTCTAAGCTTATAGCCACTAGTTTTTGGGCTTCAACCGCAAACTCCATTGGGAGATGTTGAAGTACCTCTTTACAAAATCCGTTCACAATCAAACCTACAGCATCTTCGCTATTAAGCCCTCTTTGCATGCAATAAAAAAGTTGATCTTCATTAATTTTTGAAGTTGTAGCTTCATGTTCTATCATTGAGTCAGAGTTACCAGATTCAATATATGGAACTGTGTGAGCGCCACATTTATTTCCAATTAATAAAGAATCACATTGTGTAAAGTTTCTAGAATTTGAGGCTTTGGAATGAATATTCACTAAACCTCTATATGTATTACTTGCATTTCCAGCAGAGATACCCTTTGAAATAATTTTTGATGATGTGTTTTTTCCCAAGTGTATCATCTTGGTACCAGTATCGGCTTGTTGTTTATTATTTGTAATTGCAACTGAATAAAATTCACCTTTAGAATTATCACCTTGTAAAATGCAACTTGGATATTTCCAAGTGATAGCAGAGCCTGTCTCAACTTGAGTCCAAGATATTTTAGAATTATTCCCTCTACAGGCACCTCTCTTAGTTACAAAATTAAATATTCCTCCCTTACCTTCACTGTCACCAGGATACCAATTTTGAACTGTTGAATATTTAATCTCCGCATTCTCTAAGGCAATCAACTCAACATTTGCAGCATGTAATTGATTTTCATCACGCATTGGCGCCGTGCAGCCTTCTAAGTAACTAACATAGCTGTCTTTATCCGCAATAATAAGAGTTCTTTCAAACTGACCTGTATTAATCGCATTAATTCTAAAATAAGTTGAAAGCTCCACGGGACACCTAACACCCTCTGGGATGTAAACAAAAGAGCCATCAGTAAAAACTGCAGAATTTAAAGCAGCAAAGGAGTGATCAGAGACAGGTATTACGCTCCCGAGGTACTTTTTTATTAAATCAGGATATGTTTTAATAGCTTCAGAAATGGGACAAAAAATAATTCCTAAATCACTTAATTGTTTTTTATATGTAGTGGCAACTGAGACCGAGTCAAAAACAGCATCAACTGCAACACCTGAGAGAATTTTTTGTTCTTGAAGTGGAATGCCCAACTTCTCATAAGTTTTTAAAATATCTGGATCTATTTCATCTAGAGATTTTGGTTTATCTTTAAGACTTTTAGGAGAGGAATAATAATAATAATCTTGGAAATTTATTTTTGGAATATCAAGTTTTGCCCAATTAGGTTCTGGCAACTTATTAAAAACTTTAAATGCATTTAACCTCCACTCAAGCATCCAATCTGGTTCATTTTTTTGAGCAGATATG
>JAQWPC010000035.1:0-4249 GCA_029245555.1 Alphaproteobacteria bacterium | reverse complement strand
CAGGGTTTCCTGTGTGAGCAACAACGGAAGAAATAAAGACTATTCTACCAAATCTTTTTTTTATCATTTTTTTAACGAAGTATTTAAGAAGATAAAATGAAGAGTTCAAGTTGACATCGATTACATCTGACCACTCTTCAGAGGACATTCTTAGAAAGATATTATCTTTAGTAAGACCTGCGTTTAAAACTAAAAAATCAACATCTATATTTAAAATTTCATCCAAGTTTAATTGGCTTATATCGGATAGATTTAATTGTTTGTAATCAATGAAAGTGTCTTTGCTATCAACTTTTTTCAGATTGGTGGTTGAAGCATAGATGTTGGAACATCCATTCTTATTAAAATAGTGACAAATAGAATTTCCAATGGAGCCCGTACCCCCTGTTATAAAAAGTTTTTTTTCATTAAACATAATTATCTACTTCCTCCTTATTAGTTATTGATATTTTATCTCCATCAAAATCCTTTGATATAAAGTTTAGTAAGGTTTTTTTTGGGCCAATTTCTATGAATTTTTTAATACCTTTACTAATTAATAATTGAATAGTTTTAGACCACATCACCGGGGAATGGATTTGATGAGTAAGTTGATTTAAATAATCTGTTTCTGGTATGTCTCTGTAATTAACTAATTTATGATTTGAAATAATACTTGAACTAACTTTTTTAAAATTTGTATTTAAATTCTTTTCTTTAAATATTTTTGAGCTTTCTATCATTAATTCTGAATGAAAGGGCGCAGATACATTAAGAGGTATATACTTACCTAAATTATATTTTTCTTTAAAAGACTCTAATTTTTCTTTTAAACCACAAATTACTACTTGTTTATCTGAATTTAAATTTGCAATGTAAACGCCATTTCCAAATAAGTTTTCATCAATTATTTGATCTTCTTTTTTTAATATTGCATACATTGAATATTTATTTGGATCAGAAACGATTGACATCGCTTCACCTCTTGATTTGACAACTTTTAGCATATCTTCAAAGTTAAGAGCATTTGCAAAATACAAAGAACAATACTCACCAAGAGAATGACCAGCGATATTTATATCTTTGTAGTTTTCAGTAATTTTATCTTTTAACAAATCAATAATAATAGAACTGAATATAAAGATAGAAGGCTGACTGTATTCTGTTAAATTCAATAAATTAGGGTTGTTTTGAGCATCTAAAACATTATAACCAAGTATATCAGAGCTAATAGAATAGCGATCTTTTACCCATTTATATTCATTTATTAGATCAAGCCCCATTTCAGGATATTGTGACCCTTGACCAGTAAATAGTAGAGATAGATTTTTATTTGACATCAATTAATTATGTGTGTAGACACTCTTTTTACATGTCTAACATATACGAAACAACAATTATAGTAAAACCTGATCTTGCTAACGATCAGCTTAAAAACCTAACCTCTTCGATTGATGATTTTTTTTCAGAAAATAAAATATCAATTGGATATCGAGAGGATTGGGGAATAAAAAATCTTAAATTTGCTATTAAAAAATACTCTAAAGGTTCATTCAAATTTTTGAGATTTGAATCAAGCTCAGATTTTCCAAAAAAACTTGATGGTTTCTTAAAGTTTAATTCTGACTGCTTACGTTTTCTAATTACAAAATCTAATAATACCCTTGAGGAATCAACACCTCAAGTTAACAAGGATAGCTAAAATGAAAAAAAATTTAAATATTTCAAATGAAGAGCTTATGAAAATGGACTATAAGCACACCCATCTATTAAAAAAATTTACGAATGAAAACGGTAAAATCATTCCTCAAAGAGTTACAAACATGTCTCGTTCTATTCATACAAAAATCACTAAGGCCATTAAACAGGCAAGATTTTTATCTTTAATGTAATTAATTATGACAAAAGTAGTTGTATTAGAAAAATTTAAAAAAAACTGGGACATAGGTTCTGTTGTTACTGTGAAAGATGGCTATGCTAGAAATTATTTGATACCTAATGGTAAAGCTAAATTTGCCACTAAAAAGAATATTGAAGACATCAAACTAATTGAAGAAAATCTTTTAAAAAAAGACACTGAAAGTAAGTCTCTAGCTGAGAATACAGCTAATAATATTAATAATCTAAAATTTACTAAAGAAATTGCTGCTAAAGAAAATGGTGAGCTTTACGGCTCTTTAAGTGTTGCAGATATAGTTTCTTTTTTAAGTGAGAATGAAATTACAATTCAAAAAAAATCTGTTAAACTGGGAAACAAGATAAAAACTACTGGCGAATACTCAGTTGATATTGACCTGCACCCTGAGGTAAATTGTTCACTAAATATTGAGATCTTATCCCCTAAAACTTCTTCCTAAGACTATCTTTTTCCTTTTTTATAAATAACTTAATACTATGCAAAAAAGTTATGAAAATCTTAAAGATAATGACATCGAAATTATTGTATTAGCTTACCTTCTTAAACACTCAGAACTTTTAGACTCACATTTTGAGTTTATTTCAGCTGATTTATTTGCAAATTCAGAAAATTTAAAAATATTTAAGGTTTTGGAAGATTTTCACCAAAAACAAAAAAATATATCCATTGAAACAGTTAAAAATTATATTCCTGATATACAATCAAATACTCTTAAGGGTTTATCTCTACAAATAGATCAAATAGTATTTTCAAAAGATATATTTAAAAATTATCTTGAAACCCTCCAGGAGCTTTACCTTAGAAGAGAGTTATTTAAAATCACTCAAAGTAAGAATACTGAGGCAACTTCATTTGAGACTTCAAATAATGTTAAAGATATATTTTTAGACTTAGAAAAAAAGCTTTTTGACTTATCTAATTTTAATAAGGATAGTTATGAATTCAAAGATTTTGCAACTGTTACTAAAAGTTCAATTAAATTAGTTGAAAAAGCATTTAAGAAAAAAGGTAAATATTCTGGTGTCGTTTCAGGATTTAATGATTTAGATAACATGCTTGGTGGTCTTCAAAATTCTGACTTGGTTATATTAGCAGGAAGGCCCTCTATGGGTAAAACTGCACTGGCTACAAATATAGCCTTCAATGCTGCTAAATTTTACTCTAGTGAGGAAGAAAAAGGCTCAGTTGTAATGTTCTCTCTTGAAATGTCAGCTGAGCAAATAGGTCTAAGAATTTTAGCAGAGCAATCCAAAATACCCAGTGATAAGCTTAGGAAGGGAGAGTTAACTGAAAATGACTCTATAGCGCTGTCAGAAACTTATAAAGAGATTCATAATTTAAAATTTTTTTTTGATGATAGCCCAAATCTTACAGTGTCTGAGCTTAGATCAAAACTTCGTCGCTATAAAAACAATTATAATATTAAATTAGTTTTAATTGACTACTTGCAACTTATTAAGCCAGAAGGAAATAAGGACAATAGAGTTAATGAACTGTCAGAAATTACCAGAAATTTGAAACAATTAGCTAAAGAATTTGATTTACCTGTTGTTTCTTTATCTCAACTCTCTAGACAAGTTGAAAGTAGAGATGACAAGCGCCCGCTTCTATCTGACTTAAGAGAGTCTGGGAGTATCGAGCAAGATGCCGATGTTGTTATGTTTATCTACCGTGAGAGCTATTATTTACAAAGAAATGAACCCACTAGAGGCCCTGATGAGTCACAAGAATCGTATCAAAAAAAACATGATGCTTGGAAAGACAGAAATGAAGAAGTTTTTAACAAGGCAGAATTAATAATAGCAAAACAAAGAAATGGGCCAACTGGAAAAGTTAATTTATACTTTGATGATAAATATACAAAGTTCTTAGGAATGGAAAAATAATTATCCTCTATCTAACTGAATGAAAATAATTGAAAATATAGGTAAACAGACAATTCATTTAATTTCTTATGTTGGGAAAATAATTTTATTTATTTATCTATTTTTTAAATTTTTATTTCAACCAAAGTTTTATTTTAGAAATAATATAAAATATTTTATAAATATTTTCTTTTCTTCAATCCCTATTATTGCTCTCACTGGTATCTTCTCAGGTATGGTTTTGGCTCTTCAGTCTTATACAGGATTTTCAAGATTTTCAGCTGAATCGGCAATTCCAAATATTGTAGTTTTAACACTAACTAGAGAACTTGGTCCTGTTCTTACCGGTTTAATGATATCTGCAAGAGTTGGTTCCTCTATTGCTGCTGAGATTGCTACAATGAGAGTAACTGAGCAAATAGACGCCTTAAAAACATTAAATACTAATTTTTTTAATTATTTGGTTTCTCCAAGAGTTCTCTCTTTA
>JAQWPC010000161.1:0-2472 GCA_029245555.1 Alphaproteobacteria bacterium | reverse complement strand
ATCTTCATTTTGTGTATTTCTTATTTGAATTGAATTTTGACTTTTCATTTTTATAAAATTATCTTGAACCATATTTATTAGTGTCATGGATAGTTTTTCTGAAACACTCGCAAATGTAAGATCAATCATGTTTTTTTGAATATTAATTTTAATTATGCCAAAATTTATTGATTTAATTTTAATTTGAAGAAGATTAATTAAATTTGTTACTTCGTAAGGATAGTCACCATATCGGTCAGAAATTTCATAAATTATATCTTTAATTTCAGTTGAATTCTTAGCATTAGTTAGTTTACGATATATTATCAAACGTGATATATCATCTGCAATATAGTTTTTTGGTATGTAATACTCAAAATATGCATTGAATTCAAAATCAGCAAAATCATCATCATCGCTAGTTTTATTATTTTTTTGTTTTTCAACTTCTTCCTTTAACATACTTTGATAAAGTTCTATTCCAATATCTTTGACATGGCCACTTTGCTCATCCCCCAAAAGATTACCAGCGCCTCGTATTTCTAAATCTTCATTGGCCAGTTGGAAATTAGAGCCTAAATTTTCATAATTTGCCAACACCTGTAGTTTTTTAAGAGCTGTTTTATTTATTAGTTTCTCACTATCATGGAATAGATATGCATAAGCTCTTTTATCTGACCTTCCTACCCTACCTCGTAATTGATACAATTGAGATAAACCAAATAAATTGGAATTAAAAATTATTAAAGTATTAGCATTTTTAATATCAATCCCTGATTCAATAATATTAGTTGAAATTAAGCATTGAATATCTCCATTAGTAAAAGAAAGAAATACATCTTCAATATCTTTTTCTTTCATTTTACTATGACCAACCGCATAACTAATATCAAGATTGAGCTTTTGTATTTCACTTTCAACAAAAGGAATATGACTTATTCTAGGTACAACAATAAATATCTGACCATCTCTAGCTATTTCATTTTTTATAGCAGTTAAAAATGATACCGGCTCATACTTTTGAACATATGTTCTGATACTAATTCTATTTGATGGAGGTGTCCCTATTATACTTAAATCTTTTAAACCCAACAATGACATTTGCAGTGTTCTAGGAATGGGAGTTGCTGATAGTGAAAATAAGTGAATGTGAGGATATTTGTTAATTAAATATTCTTTTTGATCAACTCCAAATTTTTGCTCCTCATCAATAACTAAAGTTCCAAGATTATTAAATTCAATATCTTTTTTAAATAGACTATGGGTAGCAATAAGAATTTGAGTTTCTCCGGTATTCAAATTTTTCAAAATCTGATTTTTTTCTTTTTGAGTAGAAAAACGAGACAGTGTCTCAACTTTTAAATTAAAGATACTAAATCTATTAGAAAAAGTTCTAGCATGTTGCAGAGCTAGTAATGTTGTTGGAACGACAATCACAAATTGGAAACCAGCTAAATAGGTTGCACATGCTATTCTTAAAGCAACTTCAGTTTTTCCAAAACCTACATCTCCACAGATAAGACGATTTGATGGCTTATCTGACTGTATATCTTCCAGGGACGTATTAATTGCATTTAATTGGTCTTCAGTTTCTACATATGCAAATTGATTATTAAATTTTTCAAGCTCAGAATATGAAAAGTCAAAAGGCTTAGTTTGAATAGATTGTCTTTTAGCAGCATTTTTTAATAACTTATTTGCTAAGAAACGAATTTTTTTCTTAACTGATTTTTTTCTTAATCCCCAATCATTACTACCAAGTTTGTCTAATAATAAGCCACTATCATCAAATCCATAGCGTGATATTAGATTTAAATTTTCTATGGGGAGAAGTAATTTGTCATTTCCCCTATAGATTAATCTTACAAACTCTTTAGCTTGATGGTTTATAGTCAATCTATCTATAGCTAAAAATCTTCCTATGCCATGTTTTTGATGAACGACAGCATCACCTAAAGATAAATCATTAAAATTAACAACTTGTTTAGCAATTGAGCCTTTTGGGATAGGTTTGTAAGAGTTTATATGTATGTCATTGAATAAAACTATGTTTCTAGAAATGACACTATCCTTAAAGGTAAAATTACTTCCATAAGAAGGAACCTCTTTAGACTTCTGTAAAAATGTTTTTTTATATTGAGTATCATAACTACCTTGATGAAAATAAACTTTAAAATTTTTGTTTGATAATGAATCAATAGTAAATTGAGGGTCGTTAAGATTAATCTCTGAATTGTTAGTTTGAAAATTTTTAAAATTTATATGTTCTAGGTCAATTCTGTCTAAATAAAAATCATTAAAAGATTGATCAATATTTGTTTGATCATAAATACTTTTTAGAAAACTCAATCTTTCAGATAATACTATGTCACTTCGATTATAGGAGAAAAATGAAAAATCTTTTAAAAAAGAGATAAAATTTGAACTATTGTGGTTTGTTGAATTATTTTCAATATGCGGATTAACAAGTAGAATTTTCTCAATCTCATTTTT
>JAQWPC010000149.1:0-2498 GCA_029245555.1 Alphaproteobacteria bacterium | reverse complement strand
AATAATAAGAATTTATAGCTTCGATGTTGATTTTCAGAGAGATATTTATGAGGGAGACACGTTTGAAATTCAATTTATAAGAGAAAAAAATGAAAAAAATGAGATTGTAGCTATTAAAGATCCTGAATATTTAATGCTCAGTTCAAGGGGGACACCTCTACCCTACTACTTATTTTCTAATGAAGAATTTAGCGAATATTTTGATGAAAACGGAAAAGGAATGACAAAGAGTTTAAGGAAGACACCTATAAATGGGGCTAGACTGAGCTCGAGTTATGGGATGCGAAAACACCCTATATCAGGGTACAACAAAATGCATAAAGGTGTTGATTTCGCTGCTCCCACTGGAACACCAATTTTTGCAGCTGGTAATGGTATTGTTGAATACGCTGGTAGAAATGGAGGCTACGGAAAGTATATTCGAATAAGACACGATAGTACTTATAAGACCGCTTATGCTCATTTAAATAGCTATAAAAAAGGCATTGGAAGTGGTGTTAGAGTTAAGCAAGGTGATATAATAGGATATGTAGGATCTACAGGAAAATCAACTGGGCCTCACTTACATTATGAAATTATTGTTAATGGTAAACAAATTAATCCTGCTACATTAAAACTTCCGTCAGGTAGAAAGCTTAATGATCAGCAACTGATTGATTTTAAAAAATTAGTAAGTCAAAAAGATCTAGAAATTGGAGCGCTTAGGAATATTAACTAAGCTAATTGGCTAGCTAAATCATCAAAATCTGTAGCGGGTTCTTTTTTTTCTATTGGAGAATTGTCGTCAGAAGATTTATCAGATTTTTCCTTACTGATAATTTTTCTGGAAAAGTTTGTTTTAGGAGAATTATCAATTTGTCGATAGTAGTGTTCTGCATGCTGAAGATAAAACTGCTCTAAAATTTCATCTCCCTGACCTTTAGCATCTTTAGCTTTGTTTAAAAAATCATTATATTGCTCTCTAGGATTTTTACCATTTCTATTATAATTGTTAGAGTTTCCATTAGTTTGGAGATATGGAGAATCAGCAGCACCTCTAGAAGAAAGATTATTTTTTCTTGGAGAACCAAATGGTTTTCTTTTTGTAAAATTTTTCATGTATTATGTTATTGATTATCTTTTTTATAAAAACCCTTCAGTAATTAAATGGGAGTGATATCTTTAGTAATCTATCTAATTTAAGATAATCATCTTTTTTATAACTTATTTTAACATTTTTTTCTAATAAAATTTTTAAAAATTCACTAATAATAAATGGGTCAATCTCAAAATAAACTTCACCCTTGTACTCAATTTCATACAAGTAATTTATAATCTCTTTATAGAAGAACAATCCATCAGAACCCCCATCTAGCGCCAATATTGGATCATAAAGGGTAGATTTATCAAGATTTTTAATGTGATTAGTGGGAATATAAGGTGGGTTTGCAACGATAAAATCAGAATTAATAATGATTCTTTCAGGAAAATCTTCAAACAAATTAGACTTAAAAATTTTTGAACGATTATGCATATTCATTTTTGAAATATTTTTCTTACAAACTTCCAAAGCCTCAACTGAAATATCAATAAAATAACACTCGGAAGAATTCAGTTCTTCTAATAAAGAAATTCCTAAACAGCCAGTACCACAACAAAGATCAATAAATGATAAATTTTGTTTTTTTAAACCATTTAAATCTTTTAAGATATTTTCAACTATTATCTCCGATTCTTGACGTGGATCTAAGGTGTATTGATTAGTATAAAAAATTTGATTCCAAAATCCTTTTTGATTAAGAATTTTTGATAGTGGTTTTCCATTTACTCTTTCAATGATTATCTTTTTTAAGATATCAAAATTAATATTTTTATAGTCAACATCCAAAAATAAATCTTTGTTTGCAGCATGTGCAATAATAATCTGGGACTCTACTTCACTATTGGAGACATCAAAAGATTTTAAGTAAAAAGATAAATTTTTTTGTAATTCAGATTTATTTAATGATTGGCTATTGAACATTTAATTGATTTAGCTTTTCTGCTTGTTCACTTGCAGATAACGCAGAAATCATTTCTTCTAAAGCCTCTCCAGTAAGAAATTGATCTAATTTATAAAGAGTTAGATTAATTCGATGATCTGAAACTCTACCTTGTGGAAAATTATAAGTTCTTATTCTCTCAGACCTGTCTCCTGAACCAACTTGACTTTTTCTATTTGAAGATAGCTCTTCTTGTTTCTTTAATCTTTCTTCTTCATAAATTCTGGAGCGCAAAATTTTTAAAGCTTTGGCTTTATTTTTATGTTGAGAGCGTTCATCTTGTTGAGTTACCACTATGCCTGAAGGTAAATGGGTAATTCTAACAGCACTATCTGTTGTATTAACTGATTGCCCACCTGCTCCACCAGATCTATAAACATCTATTCTTAAGTCAGAGTCTTTAATTTCTACATCTAAGTCCTCTGCCTCTGGTAAAACAGCAACAGTAGCAGCTGATGTATGAATTCTTCCACCTGA
>JAQWPC010000139.1:0-3891 GCA_029245555.1 Alphaproteobacteria bacterium | reverse complement strand
ATCTTCTTGTAGTTCTTTTTTAAAAGATGCAAGTACATCTTTCATGAGATCAATTCCAATTAAGTCGTATAATCCAAAAACTCCTGTTTTAGGAATACCTAGTGGTCGACCAAATAACGCATCAGCAATTTCTACAGGAAGCCCACGTTCTAAAGCTTCATACATCGCCACTTGCATAGCATATACACCAATTCGATTTCCAATAAAACCCGGGGTATCATTACAATTAACAATACCTTTACCTAATTCGTTTTGGCAAAAGTCTTGAAGAGATTTAAGTTTTTGTTCGTTAAATTGAGGTGTCTCAACAATTTCTAGTAATCTCATAAATCTGACGGGATTAAAAAAGTGAGTAATACAAAAATCAGACTTCATCAACTCTGACATTTCTTCCGTTAAAACAGATAGAGGAATGGTAGAGGTATTAGACGAAACTATTGACTTAGAGTTTCGTACTTTATCAATTTGAGAGTAAAGCTGATGTTTGATATCAATTCGCTCCACAACTGCTTCAATAATCCAATCTGCATCTTTTAATTGGTCAAAATCATCAGTGAGGTTTCCAGGTTTAATATGGCTCAGTCTAGATTTTTCAATTAATAGAGGAGGATCTGATTTTTTGATGATATCAATTGCATTTTCGGATATTTGATTAGCTGTCTCTTTGCTTTTTAAATCTAAAAGCACTACCTCTCGCTTGGAATTCGCTAAATGTGCAGCTATGCCAGAGCCCATAGTGCCAGCACCAATTACAACAATTTTATTAAACTTACTCATACAATTTAGGACGAGATAATAGCAAATAAACACCTCAAGTTAATCACAAACACAAAATATATGGGCATATATTTGTTTAAAAATTCAATAAAATCAAGAATTTCTAATTATTATGCTTAAATAACACACCTGATAATCGTGATAAATCTAGATGCCCAAAAAAATTGTAAATAATACAATTAATGGAGAAAACTATGAGTAAAATTAGACTGAACATACTTAAAGACTCAAAAGCCTCATCAAGCTTTCGTTTCTCTTCTCTTAATACACAAAAGATTGTATTTGCAGCTGACAGCAAACCTATCAATCAAAGTAAGAGAATATCAATATAATTGAGAAGGATCCCGGGGGGTTATAAACTCCCCAAAAATCCATCAGATCATCTCTAAGGCTGTCTCAAATATAATTGAGTGTCTCGATGCTAATTCATATGGATCGATACTATACCCCCCGCCTATAACAGTTGTTACTGGAATTCGTTTGTTTTTAAAATATTCAAGAATTATTTGGTCTCTTTGAATTATTCCTTTTCGAGAAATGTTTAAATTACCCAGTCCATCTTCTTTGAAGATATCTATACCCGCATCATATAAAACAATATCTGGAGAAATACGGTTGTCTATTTCTTTTAAGATTTGATTAATTTGAGTTAGATAATGGTCATCATTCGACCCAGCCGGAATAGACATATCTAACCATCCTTGTTTTTTTTCAAATGGGAAATTACTCTCACTATGAATGGAACATGTATAAATCGACGGATGACTCTGACAGATATCAATAGTACCGTCTCCTTGATGTACATCAGCATCCAATATAAGAACACTCTTAACATGGTCTTCCTCTATTAGATTTAGAGCAGTGTAGGCCAGATCATTAAAAACACAGAATCCAAATCCATAATCATGATGTGCATGGTGCGTCCCCCCACCAACGTGACAGGCAATTCCATAATTTAAAGCAAGTTTTGCTGCTTGATAGGTTCCTTCAATAGCCAAAAATGATCGATTACGAAGTTGCGTTGACCAAGGTAGGTTGATTTTTTTTAAATCATTATCGCTTAAGTTTTCTTCATAAATTTTATCTACATAGCTGAGAGAGTGCGCACGAAGAAGTCTTTCTTTGGAGGCTCTTTGCGGTTGTGTAACTTGAAACTTTAAAAAGTATGTTTGACTTTGAAGATAGGAAAATAGATCAGAAAACTTTGTGCCCACAAAACGATGTTTTGGTGGCACGGGTATGTCGTATTCAGGATGATAAGTGATATTTAATTTATTCAAATTTCAAAAATTTTATTAGGAAAAATAATAATGATAACCTTGATAAACAACACTTATAGCACAAACTATTACTGCCCAAATCCCTAAATTATTTAAAAATTGTTTGAATGTTGAGTTTGTGTCTATGAACCTAGGCCCAACTAAAATTAATAGACAAATCAGATATATTATTGGAAAGATAATTTCCTGTCTCATCGGTTATATATCTGTAAATCCATCAATAGCAGACATTACTGCTAAACTCTCGATGTATTTCTTTTTATGACAGTTGTAACAAATATTAACTATTTCCTGGGTCAAGGAATTGATATATTTAGTTGAAACCTCATGAGTCTCACCACAATCAGAGCATTTTAAATAAGGGGCTTTATCGTCTTGTATTTTTTCATTTTCGCTAATTTGGAAACCCATACAATGTTATAATATATGTACATAGTTACATCCTATAAATAATTTAAAAAATTATTAAAAAGTTGTTTATAAGATTTCATTTAAAGTTATTTAGGTCAGAATATTTGTTTAAAAACTCAATTATTAGAGTATAATTTCATTTCACTTGAAAGATCGCTCAAAGGAGGATGAAGTGGCAGATATAAAAGTTGATAAACTCAATAAATTCTATGGTAACGTCCAAGTTATCAAAGATGTTTCATTAGAAATAAAAAGTCAGTCGTTCACAGTATTAGTAGGACCATCAGGTTGTGGTAAATCTACAATGCTAAGAATGATTGCAGGATTAGAAGATATAAACTCAGGTACAATTTCAATAGATGGTAAGGTTGTCAATGACCTACCTCCAAAAGAGAGACATATAGCTATGGTGTTTCAATCTTATGCCTTGTATCCCCATATGACCGTATTTGATAATATGGCGTTTGGCTTAAAATTAGAAAAGAGATCTAAAGAAGAAATTGATGAACGAGTTCAAGAAGCTGCAAAAATTTTACAAATTGAAGATTATTTAACTCGAAAGCCTAAACAACTATCTGGTGGTCAAAGACAGAGAGTCGCTATAGGCAGAGCAATAACAAGAAAACCTCAAGTGTTTTTATTTGACGAGCCTTTATCCAATCTAGATGCAGCTCTTCGTGTACAAATGCGAGTTGAATTAGCAAAGCTTCACGACAAGCTAAATGCTACTATGATCTATGTAACACATGATCAAACAGAAGCTATGACGATGGCTGATGATATTGTTGTTCTAAATAGCGGTGTTATCTCACAAAAAGGTTCACCTTTAGAGCTCTATAATAACCCGGATAATTTATTTGTAGGAGGTTTTATTGGATCTCCTAAAATGAACTTCATATCCTCAAAAATAATCAGTAAGAGTAACGATAAGACTGAACTAGACTTATTGGGTTCATCTAAGATAACCATACCTAAAAGTTCATCTACTGCCTCAGAGGGAGACTCTGTCATGCTTGGTATTCGACCTGAACATTTAACTGTTAATGAAGAAAGTGATGGAAGTTGGGAAAGTAAAGTTTTTGTTGTAGAGAAATTAGGCTCAGGAACTTTTTTGTATCTTGAAAAAGAAGGAGAGCCTTTAGTTGTTCAAACTGAAGGTGACTCTAAAATTAAAGTCGGTGATACTGTTAAGGTTGGGTTTTCATCATCTAGCTGTCATATTTTTGATAGTTCTAATAATGCCTTTAAATAACTTAAATATATTAATTAATGGAGGGGAATAGATGTTTTTAGATAAATTTAAATTAGACGGTAAAATTGCTCTTATTACTGGGGGTACAAGGGGCATAGGTCTTTCTATTGCTCATGCGCTTGGCGAAGCAGGTGCAAAATTAGTTTTAGTTAATAGAACAGACCCAGTAGG
>JAQWPC010000126.1:0-2337 GCA_029245555.1 Alphaproteobacteria bacterium | reverse complement strand
AGACGAAACTGACTCAGGTTTGGACATCGATGCTCTTCGAGTAGTCTCAGAGGGTGTAAATAAACTAAGAAATAAAGACAATTCTTTTTTGGTAATAACTCACTATCAAAGACTTCTTAATTATATTAAACCTGATTTCGTTCATATCATATCTGGTGGTAAGATAGTTAAATCAGGTGATTTTTCCTTAGCTTTAGAGTTAGAAGAAAAAGGGTATGAAGAGGTTTCTAAAGCTGTCTAATGAAATTTATTTTATTTCTATAGCTTAAATTATGGATAACTTATCATCGTATGGGAACAAGATCTTAAATGATTTTAATCCTTTTAAAAATTTTAAATTAGAAAATTATAAATATGCTCAATTACATAAAGATAATATTTCTGACAATTTTTCAGAGTCAGTCTATAACTACGACGATTTATTAGAAATATCACATCAAATACAAAAAGCTGATTTTACAGTAACTGACCTAAGTTCCAAAATAGATCAGTGGAAGTTTAATAGTGCTGATAGTTATTTTCGTGTCTCGTCACTATCACATAGATCATCCCTTGCTATTGATTTAGATAGTTTTGCTCAAGAAGTACTAATGATGGATATTAATCATTTTAATGAAAACATATTATTTACAAAAAAAGGAGATAAACATCAAACTTTAATATTAGTTACATCTAATATCTCAGATCCTTTGCCGAGGTCAATTTTTTTTGATTTAGAGCAAAATTCCAACCTTGAAGTATTACAACTATGCCTATCTAATAAAAAATCTTTTATCTATTTTGAAATTAATCAATCTAATTTTTCTAAAATGAACTTTTTAACATTTCAGTCTAACAACAATCATATCAGGAATG
Organism: Alphaproteobacteria bacterium; assembly: GCA_029245555.1. Classification (GTDB taxonomy): domain Bacteria; phylum Pseudomonadota; class Alphaproteobacteria; order HIMB59; family HIMB59; genus HIMB59. The sequence continues at coordinate 1,482 of JAQWPC010000126.1, read as the reverse complement.
AATTTTATGCCTCTTTGGGTGAGAAGTGTGAGCTGAATCTTCTAGGTTTAAATTTTAAGAATAGTTTTATAAATGACAATTTTTCATTCATTCAACATTTGAAACCATCCACAGCTAGTAATGAAATATTTAAATCTATTATTGATAATGGCGCTATCACAAATTTTCAGGGAAAGATTTATGTTGATGCCATTGCTCAAAAAACGGACGGTTATCAAATGAGCAGATCGCTTTTATTAGATAACAAATCTAAAGCAAATAACAAACCTGAGTTAGAAATATATGCAGATGATGTGAAATGTAGCCATGGTTCTACAGTGGCCAAGTTAAACCAAGATCAAATTTATTATTTTAAAACTAGAGGTGTTGATGAGCAAACAGCTAAAAGCATTCTTCAAAAAGCATTTCTTTTAGAGGTTATCGAGTCAATACAAAACAAAGAAATAAAAGACTTTTCTTCTAAATTATTGGATAATCTAATTTGATGAATTTAAGAGATGATTTTCCGATTTTTAAAAATCAAATAAGAAACAACCCTATTACTTATTTAGATTCAGCTGCTAGTACACAAAAGCCTAAAGTAGTAATAGAAGCAATTAAGAATTTTTATGAGAATTCTTATGAAAATGTGCATAGAGGGATGAATTCATTAAGTATTAGTGCTACAGATCATTTTGAAAGAGCAAGGGAAAATATTAGAGAGTTTATCAATGCTAAAAGTTTCAACGAGGTGATCTTCACGAGTGGGGCTACTGACTCCATAAATATCATAGCTAATGCACTTGCAAATAAGTTTAAAGATGGTGGAGAAATTGTAGTAAGTGAACTTGAGCACCATTCAAATTATTTACCATGGTTAAAAATTTGTAATAAATCAAACTTAGATTTGAAAATTATTCCAATCGATAAAGATGGTGTCATTGATGAAAAACAAATTATTAAAAATTGTAGTAAAGATACTAAAGTTTTGGCAATTACACATATGTCTAACACAACTGGACAAATCATAGACTTAAATCAAATTAAAAAAAATATTTCTGATGACATATTGATCGCAGTTGATGGCTGTCAGTCAATCGCCCACTGCGATATTGATGTACAAAAAATGGATTGTGACTTTTTTTCCTTTTCATCGCACAAAATTTATGGACCCTCTGGTGTAGGAATTTTATATGGTAAGGAATCCCTATTAGAGGAGTTGGAGCCTTCTAATGTAGGAGGTGGTATGATAAATCAAGTTTATGCAAATGATTTTTCTTATGCAATGCTTCCCAATAAATTTGAGTCAGGCACACCACCAATTGAAGCAGTTGTGGGTTTTAGCGCCGCAATTGATTATGTTAAATCAATCAATTTTAAAAGTTTTTTTGATAAAGAGAGAAATTTAAGATCTGATCTTATTAAAGCCCTTAAAGACACTTGTGATATTGAAATATATGGATCTGATTCCTCTTTAGATGCAAGCTCTATAGTTTCCTTTAA
>JAQWPC010000097.1:0-5944 GCA_029245555.1 Alphaproteobacteria bacterium | reverse complement strand
TAAATCGATGATTGGATACCTTCCAGAGGGTGTGCCGCTATATCTTGATTTCTCACCTTACCTTTACTTAGATTATGTATGCCAAGTCAGAAATATTAAAAACTCTAAAGGCGCTATTAAAAAGGTCATAGATGATCTTGCGCTAAATGAAGTTAAAGACGTCCCCATTGAGACACTATCAAAAGGATTTAAAAGAAGAGTTGGTATAGCACAAGCATTAATACACAGCCCTAAGCTTCTAATTTTAGACGAACCCACTGATGGACTTGACCCACTTCAAAAATTTGAAGTTAGAAAATTGATAAAAAAACTATCTAAAACGAAGGCTATTATCATTTCTACACACATTCTTGATGAAGTGCCTGAAGTTTGTAATAAATGTCTTATTATTAATAATGGACAAAAAATTTTTGAAGGAACTCCTGCTCAACTTAAAAGAAAAATGGGTAAAACTCTTGATGAAAAATTTAGAAAGTTAGTAAGTTAATGTTAGCGCTTATCAAGAGAGAAATGAAATTATACTTCATAACTCCTGTTGCTTATATTTTCACAGCAATTTTTATACTAACATCGATGTCTTTGACATTCTACTTTGGATCTTTTTTTTCCTCGGGGGTTGCAGAATTAAATATATTTTTTAGTTTTATTCCATGGGTTTTTATTTTTTTTATTTCAGCTGTGACTATGAAGAGCTGGTCAGAAGAAAAAAGGCTCGGAACCATTGAGCTTTTATTAACCTTGCCTATCCCTATATGGAAGATTGTGTTGAGTAAATTTATTGCCACTTGGGCTTTTGTGACATTTTCAATAATTCTTACTTTTCCAATTTGGATTACAGTAAATTATTTAGGTAACCCAGATAATTTAATCATAATTGGTCAATATCTTGGTGTTATCATAATGGCGGGTGCCTATGTTTCACTTGGGATTTTCTTTTCATCCCTTACGAATAATCAAATAATTGCTTTTATTTTATCAATTTTAGTCTCTTTTTTATTTACCATAAGTGGATTTCCATTAATGATAAATTTTATAACAGGCATCATGCCAGTTGAAATTGTTGAACTCATATCAAGTTTTAGCTTTCTAACTCATTTCTCTAGCATACAAACAGGTTTTTTCTCGCTGAAAGGATTATTCTTTTTTATCTCTTTTATAGCGTTATGGAATTACTTAACTATTTTAAAATTTTTGGTGCGTGATTAATGAATAGTTTTTTGAATAAAAACTTCTTTTTCATCGCTGTATTAAGCACCATTATTCTTTTTCTATCTTCTAACTATATTATTCAAAAAATAAATATTAATCTCGGAATTGACTTTACATCTACAAGAACATTTTCTCTCTCAGATGGTACTAAGCGTGTAATTAATGAAATTGAAGAACCTTTAAAAATAAGTTTCATATATAGTCGTAATTTATCTAAAAATATTCCTATTATTCAAAATTATGCCAATCAAGTGCAAGGCTTACTTAATAGATACTCTGATTTAGCAAATAATAAGATTGAATTGAATATTATTGAGCCAGAGCCCTATTCTGAGGATGAGGATTATGTCAATCGATATGGCATTCAAGGATTTCCGATAGATCAAGAAGGATCAAAAGTTTATCTTGGTATGATCGCATCAAACACAACTGACGACATAGAAACAGTTCCTTTTTTTGATCCGTCAAAAGCTGGTTCTTTAGAAAAACAAATTACTGATATTATTTTTAAATTAAATAGATCTAAAAAACCAATGATAGGTTTTTTATCTTGGGTTGATACTGCGCCTCCAATGTTACCAAATAATCAATTAGGTCAAGGTGAGTATACAATTTTAGAGGAATTAAGTTACTTTTATGACTTTGAATTTTTAGATACTGATATAGAAGGTTTTGAAAATATTGATTTACTCATGGTTTATCACCCCTCAGATATCAGTGAAAAAACTGAATATGCAATTGAACAGTTTATTCTAAATGGTGGGAAAACAGTTATTTTTTTAGATCCATTTTTTGAGAAGAATGATCATTCAAATAAGAAATCTAATTTAGAAAATATTCTAAAGACATTAAATATTAACTTTAACGAAAATATTATTTTAGATGGAGCTCAAGCGACAAGACTACAAACTCAACAAAATATATCTGACAATACATCACTTCAAACTATGTTAAAGCTCAATTGGCCGGAGGTAAGAGGTCAATATATTAATCAGCAAGAAGAAATTGGCAATGGATTGTCGTTAGTTAGGATAGTTTCTCCAGGAGGATTAACGCCTCTTAATGAAGATAGTGAAATTGATTACATACCCCTTATTTCATCAAGTAATGTAACAATGGATTTACCTATGAAAGAAGTCCTCGATCCTATTGAATTAATTAATAATTTTCAGCCAACAGGTATTGAATACGACTTTGGCGTCAAGCTGACTGGTAAAACATCAAGTCAATTTGATGACTTTGAATTCAAAAAAGATACTCATATAAGCTATTCAACTAATAATATCAATGTTGTTTTATTTAGTGATGCTGACTTTATAAGAAATCCATTTTGGGCAAGAGTTCAGAAATTCTTAGACACCAACGTTATTGAAACAACTTCCGATAATGGAAGCTTAATTACCAATGTACTTGACTCTCTTACTGGATTTGATGAATTTATAAATCTTAGAAATAAAGAAACACCATTTAGACCTTTTGTGGTTGTTCAAAAACTTCAAGCTGATGCTGAACAAAAATATTTAGGACAAGAACAACAATTGCAAAACCAGTTAGATGAAACATTATCGCAGATAGAGAATTTATCGGCTGGCAGAGCGGGTGAAAATGTAAATCTTTCTGAAAAGCAATTAATAGAATTATCAAATTTTCAAATCTTAGTTGAACAAACAAGAAAACAGTTAAGAGAAGTAAGGAGAAATTTAAGCAAAGATATTGATACATTAGCTAATAAAATTAATATTCTGAATACTTTTTTCATTCCTATTCTTTTAATCATTTTAATGTTTATTATTCCAAGACAACTAGGTATTAAAAAAAGATCAAATAAAACATGATAATTAAAAATCTTAAAATACTCATTTTTATGACTTTTTGTTCGTTAGTTATAGCTTTGGGACTATACTTTGATGGTAGTAGCCTTAAAAAAAATGTAGCTGCTAAAAATTTAGTGCCATCCTTTAACGAAATGTTAGAAAAAATTGCTTATATTGAATTTGTAAATAACCAAGGAAGTTCCATTATAGAAAAAGTAGATGATCAATGGTTACTCACCTCAGCTAATAATTTTCCTGCAAATACAGAACTTTTAAGTAGATTTTTCATCCAACTTAGAGAAGCAAAAATAATTGACAATAAGACCAACAGAGAAGACCTGCATTATAAGTTAGGCTTAGATAAAGAAAATAGAATGGATCTTATTTTAAAATCACTTACTGGCGAAGAAATTTACTCACTAAATATTGGAACATATAATTATAATATCCCAGGGACTTATGTAAAAAACCCCAATTCAAATCAAACGTTAATAGTAAATTCAAATTTATCAGCAGATACTGCTGACTTTTATTGGGTACCAACAGATTTAATTAATATAGGAAAATCCCAAATTAAAGCTATTCAAATTTATAGTATAAATATGATTAATCTCATAGGAGAAGATGGTGTTTTGAGTCATCAAAATCTCCCTCAAGGTTTCTCAAAGATAAGCGAAGATAGCATTAACGAAATTCAAAATTCTTTATCTGATCTCCAGCATAATGGGTTTATCCTCAGATCTGATTTACCTAATTCACCAAATTTTAAAGTAAGATATGAACTTAAAAATGGCACAATACTTTTTGTTAATTTTTATGACATTTCTGGTGAGGGAATTTACGTCACATTTGATTGGAATTACCTCAACGACAAAATTCAAATATCAAAATTTATCGATCCGCTCTTAGATGGGGGCCAATTTCAATTAAGCACTGTATCTTTATTAACAGAATTTGCTTATAAAGTTCCTCAATTATTTTTTGATAACAATAATCTAAAATTACGAGCTAAATCAGAATAGAAAATATTTTTTAGGTAGCGATTAACTAAATATCGCTAATCTTAAATTTCATATTATGTAGATAAGTCTCTTTTGGCTTAAGAAGAGAAGAGGGAAATTTTTTATTATTAGGAGAATTAGGAAAGCACTGTGTTTCCAAACACATACCCTGATGTGCTTTTAATACTTTACTTTTTGAAAGGAACTTTAAGTATTGTCCTGAATAAAATTGAACTGCTGGCTGATTAGAGAAAACTGTTAATTGTATCTTACTTTTAGGGGAGGTTAATTTTGCTATAAGCCTAGATTGTTTTCGAATAATATAATTTTCATCATAAGGTGATCCTTTTTCGATAATTTTTTCACCGATATTAGCGGTTTTTCTAAAATCATAAGTTGAATTATTAACACTAATTTTTTTTCCAGTAGGTATATTATCTTTATCCATTTCAGTGTAGTAATCAGAATTAATATACAAACTATGACTAAAAATATCTTTTTTGATTTTTTCTAAATTCCAATAAGCATGATTAACAATATTCACATGGGTTGTTTTTGATGATTTTGCTTTAATAGAAATATTAAGACAATTGTCTTGGAGGCTAAATTTACAAAAACTAATTAATTCTCCCGGAAAGCCCTCCTCGCCATCTTGAGAGATATATTGATACTCTATAGTATTGCTTGATGATTTCTTAATAGTCCAAATTTTTGAGTTAAAACCCTTGACGCCACCATGTAGAATATTTTTACCTTCATTTTTTGATAGTTTGTATGTCGTATTTTTAATTTTAAATTGGGCATTTTTAATTCTATTAGCAAATCTCCCACATGTTGATCCAAGGTAATTTTTATTATTTTGATAAGATGAGATTTTATCGAGATTCAAAATCAAATTAATTTTTTTTTTCTTATGGTAGACTTCATATAAGGTAGCCCCCATATTTAACGTCTTAACTCTTAAAAATTTATTTTCTATTGTGTGAGATTTAATCATTAGTTTGAGAGGTTATATTTTCAATTACTTTTTTAGAAGCCTCTTTAAGTTTTGGGAGAGTAGATTCAATTAATTGAATCCTATCATAAATAGTTGGATTGCTCTCAATCTCTTCTCTAAGAGTATCACCAAATGTTTTTCTAAGCTCTGTGCCAATATTAAATTTACAAACGTTTGTGGTGGTAGCAATTTTTCTTCTTAAACCATATTCAATGCCACTACTTCCATGTAAAACTAATGGAATACTAGTTAAGTCTTCTATATTTTTTATTACATTCATATCGATAGAAGAAGATTTATTAGTTTGTAAATGAACATTTCCAGCACTTATGGCCATAGCATCACAACCAGTTTGTTCAGCAAATTTTTTAGCTTCAATTGGGTTTGTGCTCAATGACTCTGCTCCTTGGTTATATCCAACAAAACCAATCTCGCCCTCAACTGAAACTTTATAGCTATGTGCTAAATCTGCAATTTCACTCGTTTTTTCAATATTTTCATTTAAAGAAAGCTTAGAGCCATCAAACATAACTGAAGTAAAACCGCTATCTAACCCCTCAACACATTCTTCTTTGGTATAACCATGATCCAAGTGACAGACTACTGGAGAATTGGATTGCTCGGCCAAGTATCGAAACATCTTTCCTAAAATAGGAACTGGCGTGTTTGCTCTGCATCCAGGTCCTGCTTGCAAAATAACGGGTAAGTTTAGCTCTTCAGCAGCTTCAGCATAACATCTGGCATCTTCCCAACCTAGTACAACGAGACCAGCGACTGCAAATTTTCCTTCCTTAGCTTTTTGTAAAACGTCACTGAGTGTAGCTACGGTCATTTATACTTTGCTATCATATCCTTAATTCCAGGGATTGTTTCAATTTGATAAGCATGAGTTTTTTGAAAGTATTGCACCAGTGATCTTTGAG
>JAQWPC010000096.1:0-2107 GCA_029245555.1 Alphaproteobacteria bacterium | reverse complement strand
TCAGTTAATAACCTTTCCCTTAGAAATTTAGGCCTTACAGGCAAGAACCCATCTGTAGCATGCTTAATTGTTGATTATTCTAAATCAACTAATGGAAAAGTATTAAGCTATGGTTTGACTTCAATAAATGGATCACCCCATGCAGAGGTAAACGCATTAAATAAAATTAAAAAAAACCAAATTACGAATAAGACTTTCATGTATGTGAGCTTAGAGCCTTGCTATAAGTTAGATAAATGCTGTGCTAAGAGAATAGTAAATATTGGTATACATAATGTAATAATCTCTTCAAAAGACCCTAATCCTATAATCAAAAACAAAGGTATAGAATTTTTAAAAAAAAATAAAATAAACGTATTTCTTGCGAAAAAAAAATTTGATCAATTCAAAAATATTAATAAATATTTTTTTAATTTTCATGAAAAAAATCGGCCTCATATCACTTTGAAACTAGCTATTTCAAAGAACAATTTTTCAAAAGACTTCAGAAACAAAGATATAACATCTCAGGAAACACAATATTTCATGCATAAATATAGACTTCTTCACGATGCAATAGCAGTTGGCTATAATACGTACATCGAAGACAAGCCTAAGCTAACATGTAGGTTGAATGGTATTAATAAAAATCTATTTAAATTGATATTTTCTTCAAAATCTAAAATATTTATTAACAAAAACATTAAAGACCTTTATAAAGTTGAAGATCTAAGCTCTTTTTTCAATAAACTAATTAAGAAAAATATTAAAAGTATTTTGATTGAGGGGGGCGTTAAAACCTTCTCAATTTTTTTAGAAAATAACTCTTTCGACCAAATTTTGCTATGTAAATCAAATAAAAATATAAGAGGCTCTAAAAAAAGATATCAGATTGATCTAAATTTGATAAAAAAACGATGTAAACTTATGTCATCTATGAATTATGAAAATGACGTATTAGAGATTTATAACAATAAATATGTTTAGCGGAATAATTCAATCTCAAGGTAAGATTACTTCAATTTCAAAATCTGATGAATTTCAATCTATTGAAATCCAATCAAGTTTAAAAAATTATAATATAGGGTCATCTATTTGTTGTTCTGGTATCTGCTTGACAGTTACAGCAATAAATAATGATAAATTTAATGCTGACATTTCATTAGAAACTCTAAATAAAACTAATTCAAAAATATGGAAAAAAGGAACAATATTGAATTTAGAAAAATCATTAAGCATTGGAGATGAGGTATCAGGTCATTTTGTTTTTGGTCACGTGGATAGCACAGGAATATTAAAAGAATTAAAAATGGTAGGCAAAAGTTGGTTTATGAAAATAGAATTTCCTAAGTATTTAAAAAAATACATTACCCCAAAGGGCTCTATTTCTTTGAATGGAATCTCTTTGACTGTCAATGAAGTAAGTTCAAACAATTTTAATTGTATGATTATTCCTCATACTTATAAAAATACTGATATTAAAACTTATAAATTGAATCAAATTTTAAATCTTGAAGTTGATATGCTTGCAAGATACGCTCATTTTTCTAATAAAACTAAATAAACAAATGTCAGACTTTGCCAGTATAGAACAAATTATAGAAGATGCTCGTCAGGGTAAAATGTACATTCTTGTAGATAGCGAAGACCGTGAAAACGAGGGTGATTTAATTATACCGGGCTCTTCATGCACAGCTGATCATATAAATTTTATGGCCTCTTACGGTAAGGGTTTGATCTGTCTATCTATATCGGAGCTTAGAGCATCGGAATTAAAATTACCTTTGATGAACCCAAATAACTGGAAAAAAAAAACTACGGCATTTACTGTATCTATTGAGGCTAGTGAAGGAATTACAACTGGCATATCTGCAGAAGATCGGGCTAAAACTGTTCAGGCAGCGGTAAATCCAAATTTTAAAGTTGGAGATATTATCAGTCCCGGTCATGTATTTCCTCTTATTGCTTGGGACGGAGGAGTACTTACCAGAGCGGGACATACAGAGGCCGCAGTTGATATTTCTAGACTTGCAGGATTAAATGATTCAGCAGTAATATGTGAAATAATGAACGATGACGGGACTATGGCGAGGGTCCCAGATTTAATCCCTTACGCAAAAAAACACTC
>JAQWPC010000075.1:0-7547 GCA_029245555.1 Alphaproteobacteria bacterium | reverse complement strand
TTTCCTTATTTTTTGGCCAATGTATAAACCGAGAAAAATTGGAATAAGAGTTAAAAATGAACTTTTGGCAATTTCTAAAGATATTAAATTCAAATTAGTGAAAGAAAGTAATTGTGCTAACGGATATAGAAAAAAAGCAATGCCTAAAAATTGAACAGTTGTATCTTTATCATATCTAAGAGTCTGTAAGAGAAATATTAAGGGCATCGTATATATACTAGTCATGCCAATAATAACTCCATTAACAGAGCCGATCAAAATTTGTATTAACGGTGATCTATAATTTGGAAGTGTGTATTTAATATTAGTTAAAAATAATATTGAATTTGCTAATAGAACAAATGCAATAAATAAAATGATATATTGAGAATCAATTGTATTTAATAGATATGTTCCTGGAAAAATAAATAACGTAGAAAAAAATAAAAAAAATTTTGTTTCATCAAATATTTTTTTAAAATTTCCACCTCTGCTTAATTGATAAGCATTAACAATAATGGTTGGGATAAGAATTAAGGCTATAATTATTTTGATATCTATAAAGAAGATTAATAAAGATATAGAAACGGTTGGCATGCCAAATCCGATTGTCCCTTTAATAATGCCGCACAAAAGATATACAACTAAAATATATGATAATATTGATATAGAAAATTCACTAAAAAACATAAGATCATATTTTACAGGGTTTTTATTTATTAAAAATCTATTTCATCTATCCCCGAATTAAAATATTATGATCCTCCCCTAGCCGCTTGGGTTGAGACTTTGTCGAGGAGGAAGGTGGCAAGGGGCTGATTTAAATGTCTGATAAAATAATAAATCTTTTTGATTTAGAAAAACTATTCGAAAAAAAATTACCCAAATCTATAGTCGACTACTATCAATCTGGAGCAAGAGATGAGGTCACCTTAGAGAGAAACAGGGAGATTTTTAGTAAATATGAATTACTCCCAAGAGTTTTAAGAGATGTATCAAGTATAAATACATCCATAAATATTTTTAATTTAAAATTACTTAATCCAATTATTTTAGGCCCTGTAGCGATGCAACAAATGGCTCATCAAAATGGAGAGGTAGCAGCAGCAGCTGCTGCAAAGAAATTTGGGAGTGCAATGTCAGTAAGCACAAGTTCCAATTATTCTATTGATGAAATTAGCACTCATAATCAAAATTTATTTTTTCAATTGTATTTTGCTAAAGACAGATCAATCACAGAGGCGATGTTAAAAAAAACAAAGGAATTTGGTTATAAGGCTATTGTATTTACTGCAGACGCGCCCAAGCTTGGAACTCGAGAAAACGATGAAAGAAATAAATTTAAAATGCCTGAAAACCTAAGCTTAGGAAACTTTAAGGGAACCATGTTTGAAAAATTTAATGACCACGCTGGGTCATCTATGAATATGCATAATGAATTGTTATTTGATAAAGCGTTAACTTTTGAAACTATTCACTGGATTAAAGAAACATCAGGCCTCCCCGTGCTTGTGAAAGGAATTCTTCGTCCTGATGATGCAGCAAAGTGTCTTGAGCATAAAGCCGATGGAATTATTATTTCTAATCATGGCGGGAGGCAGCTTGATACTGCTGTTCCCACATTAAAACAAGTAGAGCCAATAAGAAAAGAAATAGGCACAAGGGCTATCTTAATTGTTGATGGCGGAATAAGAAGAGGGACAGATGTTTTAAAATCTTTAGCCCTTGGAGCTAATGCAGTACAAATCGGAAGACCAATACTTTGGGGCTTAAACTATAATGGTCAACAAGGTGTGGAATTAGTATTACAAATACTTTTAGATGAGTTTATTGAATCTATGATTTTAACTGGATCTAGAGATATTAATGAAATTACTCGAGATTTAGTTCAAAAAAGTTAAGCATCATCAAAAATCATATTATTCAGTCTGTCAATTTTCATATCTAATGTTACATCGTTTGGCATTAATTTTTTCATTTCATCATAAACTTGAAGTGCTTGATTGTATTTCCCAAAATAAATCAAGATTCTACTCATGCCATCAAGTGCACCAAAATGGCGAGGTTCTAATAAAAGAGTTGCTTCAATATCCTGCATAGATTTTTCATATTCCCCCATCATAAAAAAAAGGGTTGCTCTTTTATTATAGCCCTCGGAATAATTGGGGTTAATTTCTATGACATAATCTAAGGCTTCTATAGCCTCATCATATTTTTGAGTTTGAAAAAAATACGGTATCGAATTCATAATTTTTTCAATTTCAGGATCGTCAATTTTCATCCATTCATTCCAAATTTCACCAACTATGACATTTTGCAGTGAAATATCCTCTACATTGTATAAATCTTCAAAAAGACCTTCTAACTTGGGGCTATTTTGATCTGCAAAAGTTTTTAAGGAGAGAAAAAGACCTAAAACTATAAATAAAATAATTTTAATCATCTAACGTTGTCTTTCTTCCTTATAAATATTATGAGTTCATTAAAATTTATCATCATACTATGTACGACTTTATTTGTTCATAGTTTATCAAAAGCTGAGAATATACTAGAGCAAGACTTATTTGAAACAGAAATTATAATTAAAAATCAACTACAGGCATTTATTAATAAAGACGCTGAAGAGGCGTTTTCCTATGCTGCTCCAATGATTAAATTAAGATTTGATAATCCAGACAATTTTATGAACATGGTAAAAAACTATTATGAGCCTGTTTATAATCCTAAACAATATTACTTTATAAATGCAAAATACTTTGAAGGATCTGTATATCACCAGCTACAAATTGTTTCTCAGTCAAATTTATCTTATTTAGCCACATATTCTCTAATTAAGGACAATGATGAGTGGAAAATTTCTGGTTGCTCGGTTTATCCTATGCGTCAAGAGTCAATTTAAATTTTTTAATTTAGAATAAATTAAATATCCAGATATTATAATTAATACTGCGCCTAATATTTCAACTACTGATGGGTAGTGATTAAAAATAAAAATACTAATAAATATTCCAAATATGATTTGTGAATAATGTGTAATACTAAAAAAAGAAGCTTCTATTCTCCTCAAAGAGTAAATTAAAATCATCATTGCAACACCATCAATCAAACCTGCAACAACCATTATTAAAAAATCTTTAAAAAGAACCTCATTAAAATGGTTAAATGAAAAAAGTAGAAAGATAAAACCTGTTATAAGCATAGAGTAAAATGTAAGAGCCATTGTTCGCTCAGATTGCCCGTATACCCTAACTGAAAAGTCTAAACATGCTACGCTAATTACACCCACAACTAAAAACAAAACTCCTTTTGGATCAAATCCCTGATTCAAGCTAAAGCCAGAGACTAGAAAAACAGCGAACATTGCAATACCTAATGAAATGATCTTAGATAAATAAATTTTCTCTTTTAAAATCAGAATTCCAAGAAGAGATAATAAAACAGGTGCAGATAGTATTATGGGATAGGCAATAGATAAGGGAAGGATAATAATCCCTTTGACTATAAAATAATATGTAAGTGTCATTAAAATACCTCTAACGATATGTAATTTATAATTTGAGGTTTTAATTTCTTGTAAACTTTTTCTATAGAATAAATAGATTAAAACGGGGATCACTGCAGAAAAGCTTGCGATAGAGAAGATAACCGTATCTTTATAAAGATTACCAATGAGTTTTATGAGAGTATCAGCAATTGTAAAAAGAAAAAAAGCAAAAGTTCCGAAGATATAAATGAGGTGTTTTTTAGGACTTGATAGAGACATTGAATTTACTTCTATAACTCATCACAAGGAATAATACGATCAATTTAATAATGAGCGGGATAAAGAAATAAAAAATCATAATATTTGGTATAGAGGGATGTAGTGAAAACTCAATCTTTTCAAGATAACCATAGCCACTAAGTGATATTCCTCCAGCAATACCAATAGCAGCTTTTTTGATAATTGAAAAAAATGCAGTAAAAATTTGTGATAAACGATTATCTTTGTTCTCATCAAGTATATCTGCTAACTCAATTTGTGGGATAATGAGATCAATTCCAATTCCTATACCGGTTATAAAAATTACTACTAGGTATAATTCCCAATTTTGAGATTGGATGAAGAGTACCGGCGAGAAGCCAATAATCGTAACCAGTGTACCTACCTGTAATAAAAACATATTAGAATATGATTTTCCTATCCTGTACCAGAGTGGGGTGGATATTAGCGTTACCAGAAAATATAAAATTAAAAGTAGGCCAGCTTGATCAGGAAGACCTAAATGAACAGAAACAAAAATGATAAAAAGGTTAGCAGTAAAATTATTAGCTAGGAGATTAAAAAATGTGATTTTAGCAAATGAAGTAACTTTTTTATTTTTACTGATAAATGATTTAATTTGTTTAATAGATACAGACTTGGATTGATTTTGACTTTCGTATTCATAAAAGAAATGAAAAATTACAATTCCTATAACTGATACAGCAATCATAAAAAAACCTGTCAGTTTTATTACTTGTGGACTTAACAGATCTACAGATAATATTTTTGAGACAATCGTTGGAAAAATTAAAGCACATATTACTCCTAAAATAGTAAATATTTCTTTAATTGTTGCTAACTGAAATCTTCTAGTTAAAATTTTTTTTTGGTCAATAACAATTGAGTCATAAGGAATAATTGCAATTGAGTAACTTATTAACGCTAAATTATAATAAAAGATGAATAAATAAATATTTGAAGGTTGGACTACATAAAGCCCTACAAGAGATAAAATAAAAATTAAAACACCAAACTGAATTTGGTTTTTTTTAGATTTACCATTAATAAATCTCTTTTCAGTTTGAAAACCAATATACACATCAGAAAAAACATCAAAAAATCGCGATACTAGTATGATTAATCCAAGGGTGCTTAAAGCAAAACCAAGTGACAAATTATAAAAACTTGGCAAAAAAATAAATAAAAGTAGAAAACTCCCAGCAAGGTAAAAAGACTGGAAACTGTAGGCAAAAATAGATTTTAGGCTCATATTGGGTTGAAGAAACTTGGCACAACTTTGACTAATAGTAAATATTTATTAAGGTGCAGTTAGCATTCATGCGGGGGCTGATTCGGTGTTTCACTTTCCTCCTCTATATATCGAGTCAGCCATTCCACTTACCTCAACATCTAGTAGTTCTCGTTTCATTTTTCGTCCCCATGCGTATTCACCAAGAGAACCATCTTTGCGTATAATACGATGACAAGGGATTAATATACTAATAGGATTTTTACCTACTGCAGAAGCAACAGCTCTGACAGCACTCTTTAAACATAATTTTTCAGCTAAATTAGAATAAGAAAGTGTTTGCCCTTTAGGAATGCTTTGCAAATAAGTCCATACATTTTTTTGTAGCGTTGTACCAACTAGAAATTTTATTTTTTGCTTCTTGGATATTGCTTTACCTAAAGAAGAACTTATAAAGTTTTCTAGAATTATTTGATTAAATAATTTTTTTTGTGGTTTATACGTTTTTTTTATTTGAGGTATTCTTTTGTCAGTGTTCTTTAATATAAAATGGAGCCCCTGTTTGCTATCAAGTAAAAAGAATTTTCCAAATTTTGTTGTGGCAATATCATAATGATATTGCATTAGCTAAATAATTTTTTTACTTTATCAAAAAAACCCTCTGTCATAACAGAGTTTTTTTTAGTGAGGCTATCATTAAACTGATTAAGAATATTTTCTTGATCTTTGGAAAGGTTCACAGGGGTCTCCGCATGAATTTTTACAATCATATCCCCTCTACGATCTGTTCTGAGAATGCTCATACCTTTTTCTTTTACTCTCAACTTATGTCCTGATTGCATTCCTTTTGGAATGGAGATATTAACCATTTTTCTTTCAATTGTTGGAACTTCAATTTTTCCACCAAGTGTTGCAGTAGTAAACGGTATCGCTACTTCACAAACAATATTATCTCTTTCTCTTTGAAAAAGTTTATGATTATTAATGTTAATAAAAACATACAGGTCTCCATAAGATCCGCCTCTTTCTCCAGCTTCCCCCTCGCCACTCATTCGTATTCTATTACCCGTTTCAACACCTGAGGGTATTTTTATTTGTAACTTTTTACTTTGTTTTACTCTGCCCGTATTATTACATTTTGAACAACGGCCTTTCATTTCTTGGCCCGTGCCCCCACATCTTCCACATGTTCTTTCCATAGAAAAAAAACCACTTTGAGTCCTAACTTTACCATGCCCATCGCATGTAGAGCAGCTCTTGTAGCTATGCTGTTCTGGGCAATTAACCATTTTTGGTATTGTAACATCAACGTTTTTTCCATGAAAAGCGTCTTCTAAATCAATAGTAATGTCATAACGTAGGTCATCCCCACGTGTCTCTCTTTGCCCACCTTCACCAAATGCACCAAATATATCTTCAAATATATCTGAAAACCCACCAAAGCCTTGCTGACCAAAACCTCCTTGACCACCGCCACCTTGTTCAAAAGCAGCATGGCCAAACTGATCGTAGGTTTGTCTTTTTTTGGGATCTTTTAAAATTTCATAAGCTTGGCTTACGTCTTTAAATTTTTGTTCAGCACCAGCATCTCCCTGATTGCGATCAGGGTGATATTTCATAGCTAATTTTCTATAAGCGCCCTTAATATCAGCATCACTTGCATCACGAGATATACCGAGAGTGTCATAGAAATCATTAGCCATAACTATATCTGCGAACTAAGTTTTATTGTCCGCTTGCTTTTTTATCGTCGTCTACTTCTTCGAAATCTGCATCAATCACATCATCCTCTTTAGGCGCATCGGCCTTATCATCAGGTTGAGGTTGATCCCCACTTTCTGCACCTGGGGCACCGTTAGCTTGTTGATCTTTATACATAGCTTCGCCCATTTTCATTGATGACTGTGTTAACTCTTGCGTTTTAGTTTTAATGAGATCAAGATCATTTTTTTCAACAGCCTCTTTAAGGTCATTTAGATCTGTCTCTATTTTAGATTTATCTTCAGAGCTAATTTTGTCTCCATGTTCTTTAAGATTTTTTTCAACTTGGAAAACTAAACTATCAGCTTGATTTTTTACATCAACTTCTTCTCTTTTTTTCTTATCAGTCTCTGCATTTGCTTCTGCATCTTTTACCATTTTATCTATTTCATCATCTGATAAACCACCTGATGCTTGAATCTTTATTTGTTGTTCTTTTCCAGTAGATTTATCTTTAGCTGATACGTTTACAATTCCATTGGCATCAATATCAAAGGTGACTTCAATTTGTGGGGTGCCCCTAGGTGCTGGTGGAATTCCTACTAAATCAAATTGACCTAATAGTTTATTATCAGCAGCCATTTCTCTCTCACCTTGAAAAACTCTAATTGTGACTGCATTTTGATTATCTTCTGCAGTTGAGAAAACTTGACTTTTTTTGGTTGGAACAGTGGTGTTTCTTTCAATTAGCTTTGTAAATACACCTCCTAGTGTTTCAATTCCAAGAGAAAGAGGGGTGACGTCTAATAATAAGACATCCTTAACATCACCTTGAAGAACACCAGCTTGTATTGCAGCTCCCATAGCAACAAC
>JAQWPC010000063.1:0-2384 GCA_029245555.1 Alphaproteobacteria bacterium | reverse complement strand
TTTTAGATATTTCTTGAATTGCGGTAAACTGAGGTACACCCACACCTGCAACAATGCGTGTCGTGCAAATTGATCCAGGTCCAATACCAACCTTAATCGCATCCGCGCCCAACTTAATTAAATCTTTAGCCGCTTCAGGTGTAGCAATGTTACCGATGACAATAGGAAGATGAAGTTTTTTTCTAATATTTTTAAATGCATCCAACACCGTCCTAGAATGACCATGGGCAGTATCGATAAAGATAATATCTACTCCAGCTTTTTCTAGTTCAATTGCTCGAAGTAGATCGTTAGGCTTACTTCCAATGGCTGCTCCTACTAATAATTGACCATTTTTATCTCTTACAGAGTTAGGGAATTTTTCACCTCGTTGAATATCTTTTACAGTAATTAGTCCGATA
The DNA here is from genome assembly GCA_029245555.1 of Alphaproteobacteria bacterium. GTDB lineage: Bacteria > Pseudomonadota > Alphaproteobacteria > HIMB59 > HIMB59 > HIMB59. The sequence continues at coordinate 1,983 of JAQWPC010000063.1, read as the reverse complement.
CATTTTTGATTTTTATCTGTTACTACCAATTTCTCAATTCTATTTTCTTGTAAAAGTTTTTTAGCTAAACCAAATGAAGACATAGCAGTTGATTGATTTTTAGTGATAGTAATGACTTTTTTAGTCATTAAATCTTTTACCTTTGTTTTTTTATTAATAACAAAACGAACATCTCGATTAGTAATTATACCCTTTAGAGTATTACTATTATCAACAACTGGAAAACCAGATATATTATGTTGCTCCATTACAGTTAATACATCTTCAATTGTATTGTCTGGTTTCATAGTAATGGGGTTATAAACAATACCTGCTTCAAATCTTTTGACTCGCTTGACCTCAGATGCTTGTGTCTCAATATCAAAATTTTTGTGAATAACACCCAAACCGCCATTTTGAGACATGGAAATTGCCATTTTGGACTCAGTAACAGTGTCCATTGCTGCAGAAACAACAGGAATATTTAGTTTAATGTCTTTTGTTATATTGCTGGAAATATCAACGTCATTAGGTAGGACGTCAGAAACACGGGGTTTTAAGAGAACATCGTCAAATGTTAGAAATTCTTTAACTTGGGCCATGGCCAATATTAGTTTTTTTCATATTAAAATCAAGGCTAGATAAAAATTAAAGTTTTTTACCGTCAAATTGAATTACATCGAATTCCATGGGGTCTAAGCCTTCAACACAACCCAAATTAACACCCATGCCATTAGGATCAGATTTTCTATTATGATGAGTGTAGATACCACATTTCTTACAAAAAAAGTGTTTGGCTATTTCTGTATTAAATTGATAAAGGGATAGACTTTCTGAACCTTCTAATAGTTTAAAATTTTCTTTAGGCATCATAATCATTTTTGCATTTCTTTTAATACAAATAGAGCAGTTACATTGAACAATTTTTTCTAAATCTGAGTCAATTTCAAATCTAATAGAGCCGCAATGACATGATCCTGTATACTTCATAACTTTATACAATCATGAAATTTTTATAATTACAACTCGTTTGAAAGAGCTTTTATATGATTATGATTAATTTCGCAACAACCACCCACAAAGGATGCACCATCTTTAATTGCAGTTTTACAAAATTCAACAAATTTATTAGAGTCTAAGTCTGTTCGTTTTCCTAATGCTAAATTTGGATTTGTATTAGGGCTGATTGACCAGTCATCAGGTATGTTTTGAAATGCATTTACTTTGAAACCATAGTTATAGTTTAATTCTTTTAACTCATGTGAGACTTTTTGATAAATTTCAGGGCTGATACATCCTCCAATTACAGCTCTAATCTTATATTTTGATAATATATTTTTTAAGTCAGTAATAGTTTCACCAGAGGGCAATAAACCACTATCTTTAAGATGTATTCCAACAATAGTATCTTTATTAAAGGATTTAATTGACTCTAATGCTATTTCTATTTCTTTCGAACAACATAAGACATCTAAGTAGAAAAGATCAACATAAGGATTGATTATTGATGCACTTTCATAAAACTCTTTTAGGAGTTCTTCGTCTGATATAAACACATCCGACTTATAAGTCTCGCCCCTAGTGGGAAGAGATCCTGCTATCTCTATATCCTTATTCGATATGTTTACTGCCTCTTGGGCTAACTTTCCTGAAATTTCTAAAAAATCTTTTAATCTGTTTTCTAATTTATTTTGAGCCAGACGCCGTTTTCTTATAGTAAAGTTAGAGGTTGTTATCATTTTACTTCCTGCATTTATAAACTCTAAATGTGTGTCTATCACTTTTTGATGATCTTTTTCATTTAGGTAAGCTGAACAACCCCATAAAGTTCCAATTTGATCTAAGCCTTTATTAATAATGGCTTGTCCAAAACCACCATCTAAAATATTTATATTTTTTGACAATTAATCTCTCCTATGGTGATTGAAATATGCACATTTTAGCTTTTTATTTAATATCGCAGCAATAGGTTCAAATCACGATTTGTTTAATTAAAAGAACTAT
>JAQWPC010000056.1:0-11561 GCA_029245555.1 Alphaproteobacteria bacterium | reverse complement strand
TATTGGAATAGGATTTATTTCAGGCTTGTTTGGAATAGGCGGTGGCTTTATTACCTCACCACTTTTAATTTTGGTTGGCATCCCCCCTGCTGTTGCTGTAGGAACTACAACTGTACAAGTCTTTGCATCTACTTCTACTGGGGTAATTAGCCATTATCAAAAAAAAAATATTGATTATCAGATAAGTTTTACAATGATAATTGGGGGTATTTTTGGAACTCTTACAGGCGTTCTTCTTTTAAATTCTCTTAAAAACATAGGATTGATAGATAATTATTTAAATTCAATTTATATTGTTCTTCTTCTCGGCACTGCTCTCTTTATTTTATACGAAACTGCAAAAATTAATTTATTTCACAAAAATAAAAAATTTAAGCTCCATCAACACTCTTGGATACACGGCCTGCCAATAAAAATTAAATATAGAAAATCAAAATTATATATAAGCATTCTTGCACCTCTTTCAATTGGATATCTAATTGGTATGTTAACCGGACTTACTGGAATTGGAGGGGGGTTTATATTAATCCCTTGTATGATTTACATTTTAGGAATGAAAACTATCTCTGTTATAGGATCCTCTCTTTTAAATATTACAGTTGTTGCATTAATATCATTATTTTTACAAATATATATTAATCAAAACATAGATTTTGTTTTAGCTATTTTTTTAATTATAAGCAGCTCAATAGGAGCGGCGATAGCATCAAGGATTATAGATAAGTTTGATCAAGAAAACCTAAAAGTATTATTTGGAGTGCTCTTAGTAATCATAGCTTCATTTTTAATCTATGAATTATTTAGAACACCTATAGAACTATTCAAAATTAATTATGTATAGAAAATTTATATTTTTAATTTTTTTTAGTATAATAACATCTAGTGTTCAGTCAGCTAATTTCACGTTGGATACTTTTAAAATAGAGATTAATTCTAGCTTCTTAGGTAAGGAAATTTTACTCTTTGGTCAAAAAAAGAAAAACAGAGATATTATTATTATTTTTGAAGGTGAAAAACAAAAAGCGAAACTCAGCACTAAAATAAAAAATGGTTTATTTTGGATTAATGACACACAAGAACTATCTAATATCCCAGTCTTTTTAGGTATTTTTACGACTCCAAAAAAATCCTTAAATGAAATTTTTTTAATTTCAGAAATTACAAATAAACATAATTTAATAAATAATTTTTCTGAAGAGCTCTACCGGATAAGAAAGGCCTTAGAGGCCAAAGGTCTGTACTATGAGGAAGAGTTAGATGAAATAGAAGAGAATTTATTTTATAAAAAGTTTGAAATACCAGATAATATTTCAGAAGGCGATATAACAATTCATTTATATGAAGTTTTAGATGAAGAAATTGTATCAACAATAGAAAAAAAATTAACTATTGAAAAAAAAGGATTAACAAGCAATCTAGAAAAGCTTTTAACTGAACAATCATTTCTTTATGTATTTATATTGATTGTTTTTTCGATAGCCTTTAGCTTAATATCAAATTTAATATTTAGAAAAAAATGAAGAAAAAAAATAATAGAAACTATTTTATAGTAATCGATCAAAGTCAAGAGATGTGGACTGCTGTAAAATTTGCTATTAAAAGAGCTAAGTCAACTAAGTCTCACTTAACAACAATTAGTTTTATTGAAAATGTCAGTGATGGGATGATGCTAACCACTTCTACTGAGTCAATACTTAATAAGGATCTGATAGAAAACGAAAAAATAAAACATAAAGAAGTACATGATTTTATTTTTAAAAAATTAAAGATTAAGGCAGATGCTGAAATATTTAAAATCAATGAAATAGATAATTTTATTGATTTTCTTAATAAATACTCATCTAACTCAACAATTATTTTGGCAACAAGTTCAGATATTGGAAAACCTGGACCATTAATTGACAAACTTGTTTATGAAAAAAATAATTCCCTATTATGCCCATTGGTTGTAATTAATGGAAATTTACAAGATGATGAAATAGAAAAAATTATCTAGCTGAACAAAAAACTCTTTAAAACCTGTATTGTATGTAAAAGACCATTTAATTGGAGAAAAAAATGGGAAAAAGTATGGAATGATGTTAAATATTGCTCTGAGAAATGTCGAAGGTCAAAATCAAAACTTCTAGACAAAAAATAGCTAATATTTTACTTAGCATTGGCTGTGTAAATATTAATTTTAAAAATAAATTCATTCTTACATCTGGAAAAAAAAGTCCAGTCTATGTTGACTGCAGAAAGTTAGTATCCTTCCCAAAAGAAAGAGAAATAATCATTAACGAAATGTCAAAACAAATTAAGGATATCTACAAAGGTAAAATCATTGTTGCCGGAGGAGAAACTGCTGGTATTCCTTATTCTTCTTTCATATCTCAAAAACTAAAGCTGCCAATGGTATATATCCGCAAACAACCAAAGGGCTTTGGAAAAGGCAAGCTGATAGAAGGTGAGTTTAGAAAAAAATCTAAATCAATTTTAATTGAAGATATGGCAACAGATGGAGGAAGTAAGATCCATTTTATTAACTCAATGAGAAAGGCTCACTTATCCGTAAAAGATATTTTTGTTGTTTTTTTTTATGACATTTATCCTAGTGCTAAAGAAAATATGAAAAAAATGAGAGTTAATCTAAATTATTTGGCTAGTTGGAAGGATATTTTAGAAGTCTCGCCTAATTACATATCAGAGAAAGATTATATCAATCTTAAAAAATACTTAAAAATATAACGAATGGATAAAAAAATAATTGGAATAGTTTCAGGGGGTTTTGATCCTATCCATCCTGGCCATATAATGATGATGAAGGATTGTTTAAAATTTTCAGACTACTTAATTGTTGGCATTAACTCAAATAATTGGTTAATCAAAAAAAAAGGTAACTATTTTATGGATATAAAACATCGAATGTTTGTAATTGAAAATTTATCTGTAGTTGATGAGGTTATGGATTTTGAAGATGACAATCTTGGAAGTGCTAACAATTTACTTTTAAAAATAAGAAAAAAGTTTCCAAATAATAAAATCATATTTGCAAATGGTGGAGATCGTTCAGATAGCTCAAAAATACTTGAGCATGACACTGCACTTAAATGTGATATAAAATTAGAATATGGAGTTGGGGGAAACCACAAAGAATCTTCAAGTTCAGATCTTTTAAAAAGGTGGGGTGAATACCTTTTAAAAAAAAATTAAGGACTAAGAGTGTATTGCTCCCAAGAATTATTAATAATTTCATAGACAGTTCTTTGATGGATTCTATGAGGCATATCTTGCCAAAATTCAATTTTATAATATTTAATTAAAAAGCCTCCCCAATATGAAGGTCGAGGGACATTTTGAGCATCAGGGTATTTCTTTTTAAAAAATTCAATTTTATTTTCTAAATCTTCTCTTTTATTCAATAAATTTGATTGATTAGAGGCCCAAGCTCCAATTCGACTTAAATAGTGCCTTGAATTAAAATATTTATCTGAAACCTGTGATGGTAGTTTTTCAATTATACCCTCTACCCTCACCTGTCTTAATAAAGACTTCCAGTGAAAATTTAGGCAAACATGTACATTAGAATAAATATCTTTACCCTTGTTGCTTTCATAATTGGTATAAAAAATGAAACCTTTTTCATTAAAGTCCTTTAAAAGCACCATTCTGGAATGTGGTTTATTATCTTGAGATACTGTAGATAAGCACATTGCATTTGGATCATTGATTTCTTTTTTTGAGGCAAGATCAAACCAATCTTTAAATTGAATAATTGGATTTAAATTTTTATCTAACATGGTATGTCTATTATATAAAGTTTAAATCAAAATGGATCTAAAAAACAAAAAAGGATTAATCATGGGCGTTGCTAATGATAAATCAATAGCTTGGGGCATAGCAAGACAATGTGCAAATTTCGGTGCAGAATTAGCTTTTACATATCAAAATGACCTTCTTTTAAAAAGAATTGAGCCACTAGCAAAATCAGTTAATTCTGATTTTTTAATACAATGTGATGTAAGCGAAGAAGGATCAACAGAAAAAGCATTTAAAAAAATTAAAGAAAAATGGGGTAAAATTGATTTTTTTGTCCACGCTGTAGCTTTTGCTGACAAAAATGAACTAAGAGGAAAATATGTCAATACATCGAAAGACAATTTTCTAAATAGTTTGAATATATCTTGCTACTCTTTTACTGAATCTTGTAAATTCTGTTATGAACTAATGGAAGATGGAGGGAGCATACTAACTTTAACTTATTACGGAGCCGAACAAGTAATGCCGCATTATAATGTCATGGGGGTAGCTAAATCAGCACTAGAAGCCTCTGTAAAATATTTATCAGTTGATATGGGAGATAAAAATATTCGGGTAAATGCAATCTCAGCAGGGCCTATAAAAACTTTGGCGGCATCAGGTATCGGTGATTTTCGATTTATTCTTAAATGGAATGAGCTTAATTCTCCATTAAAGAGAAATGTAACTCTTGAAGATGTAGGCAATACAGGAGTTTATTTACTTAGTGATTTATCATCTGGTGTAACTGGAGAAATTCATCATGTTGATTGTGGTTACCATACCGTTGGAATGGTTGCAGTCGATGAAGCAGAGGGCGTTGCCAATCTTTTGAATGAATTTAAAAATAAATAACATAGATAATGTCTCATAACTCATTTGGAAATCTTTTAAAATTCACGACATGGGGAGAAAGCCATGGTGAAGCTATAGGATGCGTCGTAGATGGTTTTCCAGCTAATATCCCTATAGATTTAAAATTTATACAGTCCAGATTGGATTTAAGAAAACCAGGGCAATCAAAATTTACAACTCAAAGAAAAGAACAGGATTTGGTTAAGATTCTTTCAGGAGTTTTTAATGGCAAAAGTACAGGCTCCCCTATTTCATTTATTGTTTATAACTCTGACCAAAGAAGCAAGGATTACTCAAAAATAAAAAATAAATTTAGACCAGGTCATGCAGACTTCACCTACCATATGAAATATAAGAATTTTGATTACAGAGGGGGTGGGAGATCTAGTGCGAGAGAAACTGCAATGAGAGTTGCCGCAGGAGCACTTTCAGAAATTCTACTTAATAAAATAATTAAACCTAAGATTAAAGTAAACAGTGCAGTAATTCAAATAGGAGAAAATAAAATTTCTAATAATAATTGGAATGAGAATTTTATCCTTAAAAATCCCTTTTTCTCCCCTGACAAATCTATAATCAAAACTTGGGAAGACTCTATCCTATATCACAGAAAAAAAGGGTCGTCCTTGGGAGCCATAATTGAAGTTAGAGTAAAAAACTGCCCCGTAGGTATTGGTGAACCTATCTATCAAAAACTAGACTCAGAATTATCAAAAGCTATCATGGGCATTAATGCTGTAAAGGGCATTGAGTTTGGTTCAGGATTTGGCTTAGTTGAATTAGATGGAACGAATGCCTCTGATCAAATGTCTTCAAAAAATAAAAAGATTTCATTTCATAGCAATCATGCTGGGGGCATCTTAGGAGGAATTTCATCTGGGCAAGATATTGTTTTTAGATACATAGTTAAGCCTACTAGCTCAGTATTATCTGAAAAAAATACAATTTCTAAAGATCTTAAAAATACAAAAATTAAAACTATTGGTCGTCATGACCCTTGTGTAGGAATAAGAGCAGTCCCCGTTGGAATAGCTATGACAAACTTTGTATTGGCAGACTTAATTTTGATGAATCAATCAAAATTATTTTAATATAGAAGATAGTTTTTTAATAATTTTTTCAGGAGAAATACCAGATTGATCATATTGATCATTAATATCTGACTGGTCAATAAAATCATCTTTCATAAAAAAATTTAAAACTTTTGGAGAACTTTCAAGAGTATTAATTAAAAAGTGATTAACTTGAGCTGAAAATCCTCCAATAGAATTTTCCTCAACAGTTATAAGAATATCATGGTTCTTTATTAAAGATTTAATTATTGAGGTATCTATGGGTTTAGCAAATCGCATATCAACAATAGTTGATTCAATTTTGAATTTTTTCAAAACTAAACTTGAAGTTTCTAATACTTGATTAAGCCTAGTACCTAAGTTTAAAAAAGCAATTTTATTTCCTTTTTTTACAATCTTTCCTTTACCAAGTTCGAGTTTTTGAAAAGGCTTTTTTTCATTATAATCTCCTACTAAGTCTCTTGGGTATCTTATAGCAGTTGGTTTATTATTAACTGACAATGAAAAATTAATCATATTTTTTAACTCCTCTCCTGAAGATGGGGCCATCACTATAAAATTAGGTAGGCAGCTTAAATATGTTAAATCAAATGAACCAGCGTGTGTGGCGCCATCTGCACCCACAAATCCAGAGCGATCTATTAAAAAACGAACAGGTAATGATTGTAGAGCAATATCATGTATGACTTGATCGTAAGCCCTTTGGAGAAAGGTAGAATAAATTGCAACGAAGGGTTTTATAGATTCTGTGGCTAGACCACCTGCAAATGTGACAGCATGTTGCTCAGCTATCCCCACATCAAAAAATCTCTCTGGATAAATATTTTGAAATTTATCTAAACCTGTACCTGATGGCATTGCTGCAGTAATCGCAACTACCTTTTTGTCTTTTCTACCCATCTTGATTAAAGTGTCACTAACTACATTTGTGTATGTCTTATCCTTTGATTTATTTTGGACACCTGTTTTGATGTCAAAGCTGGAAACACCATGAAATTTATCTTTTGATGACTCAGCGGGGGCATACCCTTTTCCTTTTTCTGTAATTAAGTGAAGGAAAACAGGTCCATGCAATTCTTTTTCTTTATATTTTTGAAATAATTGTATTAAAAGCTCTAGGTTGTGCCCATCAACTGGTCCAATATAATTCAAACCAAGCTCTTCAAACAAAGTATTTCCTGTAAGATAGCCTTTGATATATCCCTCTGTTTTTTTTGCAAAGTCATTTACTTCGTTGGGAAGTTTTTTAGTAAAATTTTTGATTAAATCTCTGAAATTCTCATAAGTTTTGGAACTAAGTAAATTAACAAGATATTTACTCATAGCACCTACGGGTTGAGCTATTGACATTTCATTATCATTTAAAATGATTAATGAATTCTTATTAAGGTGACCGATATTATTCAGACCTTCAAAAGCCATACCGGCGCTAATTGCTCCATCTCCTATGACACTTACCACATCAAAGCTTTTATTTAGCAGATCCCTGGCAGCTGTCACACCCAAATTAGCTGAAATAGAAGTAGAGCTATGTGCTGCACCAAAAGGATCATAAACACTCTCTGATCTTTTAGTGAAACCAGAAAGGCCATTTTTTTTTCTTAATGTGTGAATTTTATTTCTTCTTCCAGTTAGGATTTTATGAGGATAAGTTTGATGTCCAACATCCCATATAATTTTATCTTTAGGTGTATTAAAAACATAATGAAGAGCAACAGTTAATTCTACTACCCCTAAGCTAGCTCCTAAATGCCCACCTGTTTTAGATACAGTATTAATTGTGTAATTTCTTAATTCATTATTTAAAGTTCGTAGATCTTTAAGTGATAAATTCTTTAGATCTTTAGGGGATTTAATTTTTTTTAGAAAAGACATATTGATGGAAGACTATTTAAATTCTTCAGATGAAAGTTCTTTATTTGTTTTGATTATTTTATCTATTTTGAGCTTTGCAGACTTAAGCTTTTCTTCACAAAATTCCTTGAGCTCTATACCCTCTTCAAATAACTGAATGCTATCTTCTAAAGGCGTATCCTCACTCTCTAATAAATGAGCAATTTCCTCTAATCGCTGTAGAGCAGTCTCAAAATTTTTTTCATTTTTTTTATTCATTTGAATAATCTTGTAATACTTTTAAATGATTATTTAAACCATTATATAGACCTTTCATATCATAGCCACCTTCTAAAACTGATATGACAGGAATATTATTAGCAAATTTTTCTAATACTTTTTGAGTTACCCAAAAAAAATCTTCATCATCTAAATTAATTGATGCCAAAGGATCAAGCTTGTGAGCATCAAAGCCTGCTGAAAAATATAAAAGGTCAAATTTTTCCTCTATTTTATCAATTATATGCTTAGAGAATAACTCTCGAAATAATTCAGAGTTACAGTTAGCAGGTAAGGGGCAGTTGAATATATTTCCTCTGCCCCTTTCAGAAATATCTCCGGTTCCAGGATAGTAAGGAAATTGATGGCTAGAGGCATAAAAAATATTGGGATTATTTTCAAAGATATGTTGAGTTCCATTTCCATGATGCACATCAAAATCTATAATCAGTATTTTTTTAAATCTCTGTGATCTATGGGCGTAATCAGCAGAAATAGCAACATTGTTAAAAACACCAAAGCCCATTGCTTTATTAATTTCAGCATGATGCCCTGGAGGGCGATGTGCACAAAAAAAAACTTTATTATTATGGTTAGAAATTATCCGATCTACAGATTCGACGCTACCTCCAACTGCATAGAGATAACTATTTAGACTTTGAGGGCAAGCTACAGTATCAGGATCAAAAAAAGAATATCCGGTAGATGGAATATTATCAAAAATATAATCAACATAATTTTTATCGTGAACGTTATAAATTAATTCCTTAGAAGCCAGTGTAGGGGTAAGAATGTTGTGATTACTATATTTCTCAAAAATAAGTTTTTTTACTGTTTTTATTCTTTCAATTGACTCTGGATGCTGGCCTGTATCATGATTTAAATATTCATCAGTATAAAAAAAATTAATCATTTGATTACCTTAAATAGAAAATTAGATAACCACTTATAATTTTTTTCTTTATATTTTTTATGATCACTAAGTATCTTTCGTATATTATCTGTTCCTTGTTTTTTGAATGATAATTTAGAATACCAATATTCAATCATACTTTGATTGACCTCAGGATGAAATTGAAAGCCATAAATTTTTTTTGATTTAATTTTAAAAGCATCAATTTCAAAAATTCTTCCAAAGGCAAGTACATTCATATAAGGGTTAAAGCCTATCCCTTCATTATGAAATTGGAGCATTGACGAAACATTTGAGAAGAATTTCAAATCATTTTTAATTAATTTTCTATATCCAATTTCAACAAAATTATTTTTATTTTTATAAATCTTAGAACCATAAATCTTTGCAATTAATTGAGCCCCTAAACAAATTCCTATAATTAATTTATTGGAGGCAATAAGTTTTTTTAAAAAAATGAACTCAGCATAAATAGTTTTGGAACTACTATTTGCGCTCATCTTACCCCCAAAAAATATATATGCAGAAAAATCTAATAAATCATCAGAATTGAGAATATTTATATTTTTATAATAAACTGATGTTATTAAATATTTTTTAGTTAAGATTTTAGAGATAATTCCAAGATTACTTGTCTCATGATGTGTTATTAGAAGGACCTTCTTCATTTTTTAAAAAGTTAATAACAGTACCAAATATAAATGCATAAGAAAGCATTGATGAGCCGCCATAGCTTATAAAGGGTAATGTCATTCCAGTAGGAGGTATTAAGTTAATAGATGAACCGATATTAATGAAAGCCTGAATACATAAGATGAAGCACAAACAAAATGCAGTATTTTCAATGAAAAGATTAGAAGAGCCGCTATATGAATATTTAGCAATTATAAAGAATGCTGGATAAAGGAAAACTATAAATAAACCAAAAATTAAACCAAATTCTTCAATTAAAATTGCAAAAATAAAATCATTATGAGATTCAGGTATTGAATATTTTAATTGACCTTCCCCTAGCCCAACACCAAAAAGACCTCCTTCTTTAATAGCAGATATGCTTTTTGAAACTTGTGTATTTTCACTAAATAAGAATTTATCCACTCTGGATTGGACATGATCAAATGAAAAATAGGCCGTTATTATAAAAATAATCCCAATTACAAATAATAAAAAAAATAATTTCAAATTTTTAAAATAAAGAATTAATAAAAGAGCAAATATGGAAAGATATAATAATAATGTTCCAATATCAGGCTGCAATAACAAAAAAGATATAATAATCATCATTAAAAAAAAGTTTATTAAAATGTATAGGTGCTTATTTGTTTTAATATAAAGATAACAAAACCATGAAAACATACAAATTATGGGACCTTTGAGCAATTCAGAGGGTTGTATAGAAAAAAATTTAAAATTTAACCATCTAGTAGCACCTTTTACTTCATACCCTAATATAGGAACCAATATTAATAAAATTAAAAAAAAAGAGCTAATATGTTAAGTATTTTTCTAAGGTCATTTTTAGGAATGATTGTAAAAAGAAATAAAATAATAAAAGAAATAATTAAGTAAAAAAAATGCTTAAATAAAAAATTGATTGAATATTCAGAACCAATAAGAGAATAAATAGTGAATAAACCTAAGAAACTAAGAATAAAAGGAATTGCAAAAAGTTTTTTTGGAAGTTTATACCAATTTGACCCAAATAAACTTTGATCATCCCTAAAAAGAATGCCTCTCATAATCTTAATTTCTTAATTAAATTATTAAAAGCAATACCTCGATCTATAAAATCATTATATGAATCAAAAGACTCTCCCCCGGGAGAAAATAAGATAGTATTAAATTTAAAATCTTTATTAATCATTTTAATAAATATTAATAAATTAGATAATGATTCAAAATTAAAACACCTGCAATTATGAAAAATAATATTCTCTGATATCTTTTTTGCAAAAGAACCAAACAATAAGACTGTTGTATCTTTGATTATATTTTTATGATCTTGTCGTTTTGGTCTACCTCCTAATATTAAAATTTTATTTTTGGAGCTAATAAGATTATTTTTTAATATAGCATTTTCTATGTTTGTACACTTGCTATCGTTGTAAATTCTTATTTTTTTGTTCACTTTTATGAGTTGATTGCGAAAAGGTAAATTTTTAAATTTTATTTGTTTGATGGATATACTCTTATCAATTTTTTTGACAATTTTTTCTGTTAACTGGGAATTGAGATCTTGAATATTATCCTCTAAATAATTTTTTCTATTTTTTATAATATTTACTTTAAAAACTCTATCTTTATTGATCATATTAAGATTTTTAGAATGATTTAAAAAAACTTCACGATTTAAAATTAGAATACCTTTGCTATTTAAAAAGCTAATGATTTTAAATTTCGCCTTAACGTATTGAGTAAAACTCACATGATAAGACAGATGATCAGCATAAATATTGGTGATAATTGCATAAGAGAGCTGTAGATATCTTAATTTAGTAAGCTGGTAAGAACTTAATTCAATTATGATAATATCCAATTTACTTAATTTATTTTTTAGATTAATTTCATCTAGAATAGTATTTCCAAAATTTCCTATAATGGTGCTTTGATATTTAGTAGATAAGACTTGATTTAAATATTGACATGTAGTGGATTTACCCTCAGTGCCAGTTACCCCTATAATTAATTGATCAGATAGCTCATTTGATAAAAAGTCTAAATCAATAATAATTTTTTTTTTGTATTGATATAATAAATGCTCTATATCAATCTTTATTGATGGTGAAACAACGATATAAACAAAGTTTTAAATTTTTTTTCTTAAATATTTT
>JAQWPC010000016.1:0-5206 GCA_029245555.1 Alphaproteobacteria bacterium | reverse complement strand
CAGATTATGTTCATTTGTAATTTTGGGTATTAAAAAAATTTCATTTAAGGATTTTTTTGGTGTCGTAAAAATAGCAAAAAAACTTGGTATGTCTGATAAATTTTGTGTGCTATTAATCCAAAATAAGCCTTTTTTCATCTTAGTGATGAGTTTTGCTTTTTGTTTTTCACCCTCAAAAATTATTATGATACCCCTCTCTTCATCTTTTTGACCAAAGAGCAAAATCTCTTTACCTAAGAAGCTAGAATTAATTTCTATTTTAAATGTATCTAATGTGAAATTTGCAGAATGCACACTTATAGCTATTAGATTAAAGAAAATCAAAAATAGAAATTTTTTATACATAGTTGATTTTAAATAGTTCAATGGGTGTTCTAAATAGCTCATATATTAAAAATGAAGCTATGATTATTAAAAGTACCCCAAATAATACTTTTAAATTTTCTTGATCAAATTTATCTATAATTCTTGAAGCTATTGCTGCTCCAATTGAGCTACTAATAATCAAAAAAATTGCCAAAATAAAATCAATATTTTGATTAATATAGATTTGTAAGAATAAGGATATTAATGAAACAACAGTAATATTCAAAAGCGAAGATCCTATGACGGAGATAGTTTTCATTCCTAAAATATAAATCATACAAGGGATTAATATAAACCCCCCTCCAATTCCGGTAAGTCCAGTTAACATACCAATTAGATATCCAATTAAAAGAGGTGCAAGAATACTTATATATAATTTTGATTTTCTATATTTAATTTTTATTGGCAGGCCATGTATCCAAGAGTGTTGATGCAGCTTAAACTTTTTATTTTTATGAAATAAATTAATTTTTGCAGTTTCATATAATATAAACAGAGCAGTGCCGAGAAGAAGAACAATATAAATTGAATTTAAATAATTATCTATCAATCCTATGTTTTTAAGAGAATTTAAAAGAAGAACGCCTGTAAGAGTTCCAAAAATACCCCCAATTATCATTGTAAAACTTATTTGATAATCAATATTTTTTTTTTGATAATGGCTCATTACCCCAGTAGAAGTAGATGCAAAGACTTGTACAGTTGTAGTTCCTACAGCAACAGCAGGGGGGATGCCAACCAAAATTAAAAGTGGTGAGGTAATAAAACCACCGCCTATTCCAAACAAGCCTGAAATAAATCCTATTCCAATTCCTAGTGAAATTAGAAGGTAAATATTTATAGATATTTCTGCAATTGGTAGGTAGAAGTTCATTTCTTGTTAAGATTTTTTAATAATATATTTTATATATCATAATAATGGTTAATTATACTTTAGCATTTGCTTCCAGTCTTGATGGTTTTATTGCCAGGCATAGCAATGATAACCCTTTTGAGTGGACTTCTAAAAATGATCAAGATCACTTAAAAAATCTTATAAATCAACATGAATGGCAGGTTATGGGTAGAAAAACTCACGAATTAAACCCTAATGATACTAGGAAAAGAATAGTTTTTTCTCGTCAGTTTAAAAAAATTGAATTAATTAATAAGGATATCCCTAATCAGTTCTATTTTAATCCTGATAAACATCAGTGGAATGAATTTGAGAATATTTGCACTACAGATGTTTTGATATTAGGTGGGACTAAGATTCATGATTTTTTTTTATACGCTGATTTGATTAATAAAATTTATATAACTGTTGAACCCATTCATTTTAAGTCAGGTGTTCCTGCATTTTCTTACATTAATTTTAAAGACTTAATCCCTTTTTTCAGTCAAAGAGGTTTTACAAATAACCAAAAGACTATCAATGAAAGTGGAACTGTTTTGATTGAGTTAAACAAGTCTCAGTAAACTTTCATAGTCTTCAGGACTATTGACATTAAAAAAATCTGCTTTGGATTTTTTTTCAAAATTTAAATATTCAAAGCCTATTTCTTGTGCAAACTTCATAATTTTATAACCGTCATTTTTTTGAAGAATAGATTCCAAATAGTCAAAAGATTTTATAGACCAAAATGAAAACATTGGTTCAATTACATCATTTATTTTAGGAATATAGGCCTGACAATTTTCTTTTTTTTGAGATTGAAATAAGTCAATGAGATTTGTGTCTATAATGGGAGCATCTGTAGGAAAAATAGCAAACCAAATTTCATTTGATGTATCTTTATAATGATTCATGGCGCTATGAAGCCCAGCTAATGGGCCCTTATAACCTTTTAAAACATCTTGAATAATTGTTAATTTAAAATCTTTGTAGATTTCAATATCATTATTAGCATTTATGCAAATAGTTTCAGTTTTATCTTTTAAGCTGCTAATAATTTTTTCTATAAAAAATTGATCATTAATTTTCAAAAAACTTTTGTTCAAGTAATTCATTCTTGAGGATTTACCCCCAGTTAAAATTACGCTAATTAATTTATTGTTCATTTTTTAGTCTGAATTTTCCAGACAAGATGCTCATTCTCTTACCTCGTAATCTACCGATCATTGTAAGATTTTTTTTTCTGGCAATCTCAACCGCCCAGGAAGTAAAACCAGATCGAGAGAGAAGAATGGGTATCTCCATCTTAATACATTTCAGTACCATTTCGCTTGTTAGTCTACCAGTGGTGTAGAATGACATATTTTTCGTGTTAATTTTATTTTTCAATATTAATCCAGCTATTTTATCTACAGCATTGTGCCGTCCAACATCCTCAAAGTAATAAAGTGGTCTATCTTCTTCACATAAGACACAACCATGAATAGCACCTACCTGAAGATACAAGCTTGGCTCAATATTAATTTTTTTTGATAAAGTCACTAATTGTTGATGAGAGATTTTAACTTTTTTATTCAATTTAATTGTTTCTATTTCATCATATAAGTCTCCAAATACAGTTCCTTGTGCACATCCAGAAGTGTTAATTTTCTTTTTTAATTTTTTTTCATAATTTGTTTTACTTTTTGTTCTTATCACTACTGTTTTTAAGTCTTGATGATATTCAATTTTTCTAACATCCTCGTAACTTTTTAACATTCCTTGATTATATAAATACCCAATTGAGAGATATTCTGGGTAATCTCCTATGGTCATCATAGTTACTATTTCTTGATTGTTTAAATAAAGTGTAAGGGGCCTTTCTTCAATTACAGGAATGTCTATAATTTCATTATTCTCGTTAACTGCCTTTTTAAATTTATATAAAGATTTATTTCTAATATTTGGTTTAATTAAAAAATCTGTCATATCAATTAAGATTGTAATATGGTGTTTAGGTGAAAACAATAGCAGTTATAGGCTCGAAGAATAGTGGCAAGACAACCTTAGTATCAAAGTTAGTAAATTATTTTAGTTCTCAGAGTATAAAAGTTGGAGTTATTAAACACGCTCATCATAGTTTTGAAATTGATCACCCTAATACAGATAGTTATAAGATACGTAAATCTGGTGCGTACAAGACAACTATAATATCTGATAAAAGATTAGCTTTCATCGAAGAAAGAGTTAACGAAAATGAAATTGATTTGAATTCACTTATGGATATGAATGAAGGATGTGATGTTATAATTCTTGAAGGTTTTAAAAAAAGAAAAGAAATTCCAAAAATTGAAGTTTTTCTTAAGCGAAATAAAAAAGACCATTTATATAAAACTATTGAGAATGTGAGACTGCTGATTACGGATGATAATGAAAATCATCCTCTGAGATCACTGAATCATGATCAAATTCCTTTAATTGCAAATTTTATTTTAAATGGCTCGTAAGATTCTAATTTCTTTAAATGAAGCTATTAAATTAGTTCAAAAAGAAAAATAAGATTTTATTAAAAAGGAAAAAATTAAATTAGAGCACTCACTAGGCAGAATAAGTTCAAAAAATATTACCTCTCCAGTCAGCTTACCAACCTATGATAGCGCAGGTTTATATGGATATGTTTTGTCATCAAATAAAAGTAAGAAGATAATCAAAATATCTAAAAAAGTTATTACCCCTGGTAAGCTACATACAAATTTGAATACAAAATTAGCTTATAAAATTAATACAGGGTCAATTATACCAGATAAATTTTCTTTTTTTATCTCTCTTGAAAACGCATCAATTAAAAAAGATTGCATAGATATTTTAAATTCTAAAATTTCAAATAAGGATATAAAAAAGAAATCAGAAGATCTAAAAAAAGGAAAAATTATTTTAAAGAAAAATCAAAAAATAAATTTCAGAAATATATCTTTGCTTGCATCAGCTGGCATTAAGTTTTTAGATGTCTATAAATTATTAAAAATCGGAGTTGTTTCAAATGGGAATGAATTAGTTTCTTTAAATAAATTCAAAAATGATTTTCAAATTTTTGACTCAAATAAATTGCAAATAATAAACTTTTTAAAACAATACAACGTTGATGTTTATGACCTAGGTATATTAAGAGATGATATTTCTAAGGTTGAATCTTTCTATAAGAATAAAATCAACAGATTTGATATTATAGTCAGCTCTGGTGGTTCGTCTTTTAGCTCTGGTGACCTGATATCATCTTTTTTAGAAAAAAAATCTAGGATAATTTTTAAATATATTCGTATGCAACCAGGAAGGCCAATAATATTTTCAAAATATCAATCTAAATATATTTTTTCCTTACCCGGAAATCCATTAGCGGTATTTATTAATTTGATGTTTGTGATTAAACCATTTTTAGAAAATCATAAAAAAATAATTGAGGAAAATATTAAATTTGTGAAATCTGGTTTTAGCGATGTGAAAAAAATGAATCTTACTAAATTTTATAGAGTTAAAATTAAAGATGAAATAGCATTTGCGCATAATTCTAAAGGCTCTGCTAAATTAATATCAATTTCTGAAAGTGATGGCTTATTAATTTCCAATGAAAATGAAAAAAAAATCATCAAAGGAAAGAAGTACAATTTTGTTAAATTCTAAATTTAATTTTAATGACTTTTTTTGAATGAATTATTGATAATAGTTGATAATTATTCTCTTCGCAGAAATTTTTAAAATCAAACTTAGATAATGGATCATCGCTTTCAATAAGAATAGTGTCTTTTTTTTTCAATTTTTTAATAAACTTTATGGCTTTTAGTACTGGTATTGGACATTCAAAACCTTTGGTATCTAGAAAATATTCCATTTATGTATATATTTATTTTACTATTTCATGGAAATAAAGAATTTAGAAATAATTTTAGCTCTTGATAGTGAAAAACATTTTAATAGAGCTGCCGAGAAGTT
>JAQWPC010000012.1:0-9954 GCA_029245555.1 Alphaproteobacteria bacterium | reverse complement strand
CCCTTTTTTTGACACCATTTAATAATATCAAAGACCTCTTCATCATTAAAATTTTGCGTTAAGACAGTATTTATTTTTACTCTTATATTAAGGTCAATGCAGCTTTCTATGCCCCTTATTACTTTTTGTAAATCTCCGTGTTTGGTAATTTCTCTATATTTTTGAGAGTCTAAACTATCTAAAGATACATTAATCCTATTTACTCCATTATCTTTTAAGATTTTTGAATATTTTGATAAGTTTGTTCCATTTGTAGTGAGTGTATGCTCTTTTATTTTATTTTGATCTTTTAGAGTATTTAAGTGCTCAATAACAGATATGATATTTTTTCTTACTAAGGGTTCACCGCCAGTTAATCTAAACTTTGTAACTCCAAGTTCGTTGAATATGTCGATTAGTTTTATAATTTCTTCTATTGACAGCACCTCCTGTCTTGGGAGAAATGTTACATCTTCTGCCATGCAATAAGTACAACGCAAATCACACCTGTCAGTAACAGAGACTCTTAAATAGTCTATTTTTCTTTTATAATTATCAACTAACACTATGTACGACTTCTAAATTTACAACTTCTAAATCTATAACTTTTTTTCCAGAATTCTCAAAGTTAATTGTAGCTTTGTTCCCAATACATGATTGAATTTGACCCATTCCCCAACTGGGTTGACTCGGGCATTTTACTAAAGTCCCAGGAGTAAAATCGCTAAATATAAAGTTTTTTTCCATTATTATTCTTGTGATGTATGTACAAATATTTACTATCTATATTAGAATCATATGGATAAAAAAGATAATTTAAACAAATTAAAATCAGTCATTTCTAATATTGAAAAGTCTTATGGCAAAGGCTCAATAATGATGCTTGGAAAAAGAAGTGAGGATGAAAATATTGATGTTTTTTCTACCGGTTCCCTTGGATTAGATATCGCTTTAGGCATAGGCGGCGTCCCTAGAGGAAGAGTTATAGAGGTTTATGGACCTGAGAGCTCAGGTAAAACAACTCTAACGCTCCACATTATAGCTGAGGCTCAAAAGGTGGGTGGAACGTGTGCTTTTATTGACGCTGAGCATGCGCTAGATCCTGGTTATGCTAAAAAATTGGGAGTTAATATTGATGAGCTTTTAATATCTCAACCTGATACCGGTGAGCAGGCACTAGAAATATCCGACACGCTTGTTAAATCAGAAGGTATTGACCTACTTGTAATTGACTCTGTAGCAGCTCTCGTTCCAAGAGCGGAGCTAGAGGGAGAAATGGGTGACTCTTTACCTGGGCTTCAGGCAAGATTAATGAGCCAAGCTCTAAGAAAATTAACTAGTTCTATTTCAAAAACAAATACAATGGTTGTCTTCATTAATCAGCTTAGAATGAAAATTGGTGTTATGTTTGGTAGTCCTGAGGTCACAACTGGCGGTAATGCCTTAAAATTTTACTCATCAGTAAGACTAGATATTAGAAGAATAGGTGCCATAAAAGATAAAGATAATATCATTGGCAACCAAACAAGAGTTAAAGTAGTTAAAAATAAAATGGCTCCACCCTTCAAACAGGTTGAATTTGATATAATGTATGGCGAAGGTATTTCAAAAATAGGTGAAATAATAGACTTAGGAGTCCAAGCAGATATTATTGATAAATCAGGTGCTTGGTATGCCTATAAAGATGAAAAGATTGGGCAAGGTAGGGAAAATACCAAACAGTTTTTAAGAGATCATCCTGAAATTTTAGATGAAATTGAGGCAAGAATACGATCCAACTCTAATACAGTCGAAGAATTGATGATTGATCCTCCCCCACCTTCTGATGACTCAGATCAAAAAAATACCAAAGAATAATATTAAAATTAAAATAAATTAATCTATATTCCTAGGTTATGAATTCTAACCAAGTCAGAAAAACGTTTATCGACTTCTTCAAAAATAAAGACCATAAGCATGTTAATTCAAGCCCATTGGTTCCTGATAATGATCCTACATTAATGTTTGCTAATTCTGGAATGGTTCAGTTTAAGAATGTTTTTACTGGTTTGGAGCAAAGAGAATATAAAAGAGCTACTACATCTCAAAAATGTGTAAGAGCGGGGGGAAAGCATAACGATCTTGAAAATGTTGGTTTCACTACGCGTCATCACACTTTCTTTGAAATGTTAGGAAACTTTTCTTTTGGTGACTACTTTAAAGAAGAAGCAATTTTCTACGCCTGGAATTTAATTACAAAAGAATATCAAATCAACCCTGATAAACTTTTAGTAACTATCTACCATAATGATGAGATTGCCGAACAATTATGGAAAAAAATAGCCAATTTGAAAGATGATAAAATAATTAAAATCAAAACTTCAGATAATTTTTGGTCTATGGGCGATACTGGACCTTGTGGACCTTGTTCAGAAATTTTTTACGACCATGGAGATAAATATTTTGGTGGCCCCCCAGGGTCTCCAGATGAAGACGGTGATAGATTTATTGAAATTTGGAATTTAGTTTTTATGCAATTTGAACAAATTGACTCAAAGACAAGAATTGATTTACCAAAGCCTTGTGTAGATACCGGAATGGGCTTGGAAAGAATTACTGCGCTAATGAATAATAGTAATGATAATTATTCCTCCGATTTATTTACTCATATCATCAATGCTACACAAGAAATTATTAAAGAAAGACTAACTGAAAAAAATAAATCTAGTTTTAGAGTTATAGCTGATCACTTAAGAGCTTCTGCATTTTTAATTGCTGATGGTGTTATGCCGTCTAACGAGGGAAGGGGGTACGTTTTAAGAAGAATTTTGAGAAGAGGTATTAGACATGCTTATTCTCTTGGATCTAAGGATCTTTTGTTTGATAAAATTTTTAATAACCTTAGATCGTTAATGGGTGATTTTTTTGAGGAATTAAATACAAGGTCAGATTTAATTAAAGAGACGCTTTCTTCAGAGGAAGATAAATTTAGAGAAACACTATCAAAAGGCTTAGATATACTAGGGCAAGAAATTTCAAATATTAAAAATAAAACATTAGATGGTCGAATAGCTTTTAGACTTTACGATACCTATGGTTTCCCTCTAGATTTAACTCAAGATTACCTAAAATCAAAAGACATCAATGTAGATATAGATTCATTTAATCAGGCTATGGAATCTCAAAAACAAGATGCACGCGCTTCTTGGAAAGGAAGTGGAGATGATGGCATTCAAAAGATTTGGTTTGATTTGGCAAAAAAATATAAACCTACTATTTTTGAGGGCTATACTGAATCTTCCATTTCCTCAGAAGTAATTTCTATCATCCAAGACAATAATGAGATTGATAAAGCAGACAGAGTAAATCAAGAGTATATTTTAATCACAAAAAATACTTGTTTTTATGGAGAGTCTGGAGGACAGATTGGTGATAAGGGTAAAATTTTTAATGATGACTTTGAATTTCAGGTCTCAGATACAAAAAAAACACCTCAAGGTATTTTTATTCATCTTGGAATATTAATTTCTGGTTTGATGGAAACTAATAAAAAGGTTGAAATGAAAATTGATATTGACATGAGAAGTCTTGTGAAAAAAAATCATTCTGCAACACATTTGCTTCATTCCGCCCTTCGCAATCAACTTGGTAATCATGTTGCTCAAAGAGGCTCTCTTGTTAATGATGAAAAATTACGTTTTGATTTTAGTCATAATAAGCCAATTACTAAAGACCAGTTACACGATATCCAACAAGAAGTTATCAATATTATAAAGAGACCTTCTGCAACTAACATAGAAATAAAATCACAAGATGAAGCTATTAAACAAGGTGCAATGGCATTATTTGGTGAAAAATATGGAGATGAGGTAAGAGTTGTTAGTTTAGGTGATGCGAATGGTAGGTCTTATTCTATTGAGCTTTGCGGAGGGACTCATGTTGATAACGTTAAAGATATAAATAAGTTTCAAATTATGGGAGTTGAGTCTGTGTCTTCAGGGGTAAGAAGAATTGAGGCCTGTACTGATAAAAAAGTTGATCAATATTTACATCAACAAATAGAAGCCCAGAAAGATTTTGAAAATAAACAAGATTTACAGATCCAAGATCTTAAAAATGAAATTTCAAATTTACAAGGTCAAATAAATTTTGAAGAAGTTAATAAAAGTCTTTTTATAAAAAAATTAGAAAGTTATTTAGACTCTCTTAAAAATAAATCAATACTGTCTAATGAAGATAACAATCAAAAAATAGAAGAAAATATTAATGGTATCAATTTTGTCACCCAAATTATCAATGGCCTACCACCAAAGGAGCTAAGATCAATTTTTGATAACTTTAAATCTGATAATGAAAAGTCAATTTTAGCCTGCGTGACAATCAATGAAGATAAAGTTTCAATAGCTTTAGGGTTGACCGGGGACTTAGCTAGTACTTACGACGCTAGAGAGCTTATAAAATCAGCTTTTGACCATCTGGGATCAAAAGGAGGAGGGGGGAGAGTGGACTTCGCTCAAGCTGGCGGAGATAAAAAAGATCAAATAAATCAAGCTTTTTTAAGTATAAAAGAAAAAATTTAATTTAAAGCTGACTTTAAATTAGTGTCTAGGCAATTTAAGAAATCCTCAGTATTCATCCATTTTGTATCTTTGCTAATCAAAATAGCTAGATCTTTTGTCATATAACCAGACTCAACGGTCTCCACACATACCTTTTCTAATTTTTCAGAAAATTTTATAAGTTCAGGATTTTTATCAAACTCCCCTCTAAAATTTAATCCACGAGTCCAAGCAAATATTGAGGCAATTGGATTTGTTGAAGTTTTTTCACCTTTTTGGTGTTGGCGGAAGTGTCTAGTAACAGTTCCATGAGCAGCTTCAGATTCTATAGTCTCCCCATCAGGTGTCATGAGAACACTTGACATCATGCCCAAAGATCCAAATCCTTGCGCTACTGAGTCCGATTGAACATCTCCATCATAATTTTTACACGCCCAAATAAACTTACCATTCCATTTCATGGCAGAAGCTACTAGATCATCGATTAATCGATGTTCGTAGGTAATATTCTTAGTTTTAAACATTTCTTTAAATTCTAGATCATATATTTCTTGAAATATGTCTTTAAATCTTCCATCGTATTTTTTCAAAATAGTATCTTTTGTAGAAAGATAAACTGGCCATTCTAATTTTAAACCATATGTAAAACATGCTCTTGCAAAACCTTTAATCGATTCATCAACATTGTACATGGATAAAGCAACACCATCATTTTTAAAATTAAATACTTCTTGTTCTTCTGAATTTCCGTCTTCATCAACAAACTTCATATATAATTTTCCAGGCTTAGTAATTTGCATTTCTGTAGCTTTGTATTGATCTCCAAATGCGTGACGGCCCACAACGATAGGATGATCCCATGTTCGAACTATTCTAGGTATATTCTTACAAATAATGGGTTGACGAAATACAGTTCCATCTAAAATATTTCTAATAGTTCCATTTGGAGATCTCCACATTTTTTTTAAGTCATACTCTGTCATTCTATTGTTATCAGGTGTGATAGTGGCGCATTTTACTCCAACACCATATTTTTTTATTGCATTGGCTGCATCCACAGTAATTAGATCATTAGTCTCATCTCTTTTTATAACGGATAAATCGTAATATTTTAGATCTATATCAAGATAAGGAAGGATAAGCTTTTGTTTGATAAAATCCCAAATAATTCGGGTCATTTCATCACCATCTAATTCAACGATTGGATTTTTTACAGTAATTTTTGACATGTTTTGAAGACCTAAGGTATAACAAATAAATTGAAATTATAAATCTATTTTATTGATCAAATTATGCATTTCCGATAATAATGGGGCTCTTATATGTATTTTCGTTTTCACAAAGAAATTTCAGCCGCTCTAATAATTCTTTTTCTGTTAGTAATTTTTTTCTATTTTATCTACAAGCCGCTTTTTATTGCCTGTCTTATCATTTTAATTTTCACATGTTATTTTTTTAGAGATCCTGAGAGAGTTGTGCCCCTTGGGGACGATATTCTTATCAGTCCAGCTGATGGCCTAATAACTAATATTTCTGAAACCAAAGATGGTAAAAAAAAATATACAAAAGTTTCCATCTTTTTAAGTGTATTCAATGTGCACATACAAAGAATTCCAATCTCAGGAGAGATTGTTAAAATTGACTATTTTGAAGGTAAATTTATTAATGCCACTCTCGACAAAGCAAGTGAGGAGAATGAAAGATTAAAACTAACAATTAAATCAAAAGCTAATCTTATTCATGTGACTCAAATAGCGGGTTTGATTGCTAGAAGAATTATTTGTAATGTAAAACTCAAAGATAATACTAATCAAGGCGATCGATATGGTATTATTAAGTTTGGCAGTAGAGTTGATATAGAATTTCCAGATAATTTTGATCTCTTAGTAAGCGTTGGTCAACAGTGCATTGGTGGCGAGACAATAATTGCTCAAGAAAACAAAACTTCTAAAATAAAATCCAAAAGAGATTTCAAGAAAATTTAATTATTCTTATGAAAGAATATTCATTTATTAAATTCATTCCCAATTTTATCACATTAATGTCCCTCATAGCTGGACTGTCATCAATCAAATTTTCAATCCAAGGAAATTGGAAACTGGCAGTCCTAATGATAATGCTAGCAGCTTTTTTTGATTTCTTTGATGGGTGGGTAGCCAGAAAGCTTAAAAAATCCTCTCAGTTTGGAGCAGAATTAGACTCTTTATCAGATTTTATTAGCTTTGGATTAGCCCCAGCTCTATTAATAAATCTCTCCATTACTTATCAGCTAGATAGGCTAGGGTGGATATTTAGCCTATTTTTTATTGTATGTGCGGCTTTAAGATTAGCTCGATTTAATATTGAGAATATGAAAGAACAAAGTAAGACTTTTTTTGGCATTCCTTCTCCAGCAGCAGCCGGTGTAATTATGATCCCATTTTTTATTACTTTTATTAATTATGATATGTTTTTTATTGATGAGGTTTATTTAAGTTCAGCGCTTGTTGTTTATGCTGGAATTATGATGATAAGTAGAGTTCCAACACCCTCAGCTAAAAATATTAAGTTATCACCCCTTTATATGAGATTGATTACTATTTTAGTAATTGTCATCTTAATATTTTTAATAACTTATTTCTGGCAAACTACCTTATTTCTTGCAGTCACGTACTTATTTATGTCTATAGTAAATTTATTTTTTTACTTTTTGAGATTTTTTAGAGTCATTTCCTAAATATTTAGATTTCAGCATTAGAGCTGAGGGTGTTACTAAGAGTGTAAGAAAAGTCGAAAAAATTAAGCCAAATACAATAGCCCTTGAAAGATCAACCCACCACTGAGCGCCTGGCGAGTTATAAGAGTATTCTAAATTTACAAAATCTATATTTAGTTTTAAAGCCATTGGTAATAACCCTAAAACAGTAGTTGTAGTTGTTAGGAGCACCGGTCTTAATCTTTGCGCACCTGTCATTAATATAGCCTCTCTTACATCACTGGCCTTATTTGAAAGCCGATCGAAGGTGTCGATTAAAACAATATTATTATTGACAACAATTCCCGCAAGGGAAATTACTCCTATACCACTCATAACAATACCAAAAGGTTGTTGGGTTATAAGCAAGCCTAAAACCACACCTACTGTGGACATGATAACTGCAAATAATATTAAAACCGTGCTACTAAAGCTATTGAATTGAGTCAGAAGAATTAATCCCATCAAAAACACAGCTACTAAAAATGCCTTTTGAAGAAATGCTTTGGATTCATTTTGACTTTCATCTTCGCCTTTAAAAGAAACCTCAACTCTTGGATCGATATTAGCTGAGTTAAATTCAGGTATTTCTAATCCAAAGTTATTTGGAATATCAAACTTTTGTATTCCTAGCCAATGCTTAATTAACCTTACATAAGCATCTGTTTGATAAAATCTAACAACATCTGATTTTATTGTTTCGATTCTATTTTGATCTACTCTAGTAAGATTACCAGTTTCTTGATCTGTTTGAATATCAGTGAAATTTGATATGGGGACGTAGCCTGCAGATGTTGGAATTTTAATACTATTAAGTTGGTCTATGGTTCTTTGATCTTCAGGTAATCTCAAGAAAATAGGAATGGAGTCATTGCTGTCATCTGGTCTGAATTCACTTAATTTAAGCCCCCCTGTGATAAGTTTTATTGTATTACCGATAATTGCTATGCTGGCTCCGTATTTAGCCGCCTCTTCTCGGTCTACATAAAGTTGATATTCAATACTTGGTGAGGGCAGTGACGTTTCTAAATCTTTAAGTCCAGATATATTTAAAAGATAATTTTGTATTCTCTCAACTTCTTTTGTCGTCAAATTAGGATCTAAAGAAGTTAGATTAATTTCGATAGGCTTACCTCTAGGAGGTCCAGCTCTTTGAGTTCTTGTTTCAACTTTAATTCCTGGAATAGTAGAAGTAGCAGATCTTATTTCTGATATCAAAATATCTGCATTTCTTCTTTTATCCCAATCTTTAAATTCTATATCGATAAATCCAATGATGTCTGGTGAACTTTCTTGTCTATTAGAAACATTTCCTGAGGTTGTGTACACAGACTCGAATTCATTATTTAAGGTTTGAAGATCAATAATTCGCCTCTCGACTTTTCCAACTAATTGATCTTTTTCTTTTACAGATAAATTCCCCGTAGCATAAACAATAACCTTCGTGTTTTCGGCCTCAACAGAGGGAAAGAAAATAACACCCTTACCAAACTTGCCATAAGCACCATAAATTCCAATTAAAAGCACTACTGACAAAAATAAAATCTTTGAAGGATTATTGATACAAAGTCTTAAAATAGATAAATAAATTTTGGTAAAAAGGCCAACTTTAGTTAAATCGGTCAAATCTTCATCCTCATCAGCATTTATTTTTGGTATTATTATCTTTTGAAGAAAGCCTTTTGATTTTAAAAACTTAAATGCTTTATAAATTAGAAAACCAATCAATATTGTACTTATAATCTTTATCCCAATATTGAAATATTTATCTAATTGTAATTGGCCAAGGAAATTGAATGCTATGAAGTTAATAAAGGCAAATAAAATTACTGGGATAATGAAAAAAAAGAAAAGATTTCTGATTTTATAAGCCTGTGTTCCTATAATAGGAACAACAATTAGCGCCATTGCTAGGCTTGAGCCTAGGACTGATATGACTGTGATGGGAATATATTTCATAAAACCACCCGTAGTTCCAGGCCAAAAAAGTAATGGAACAAAAGCAGCTATTGTCGTTAAAGTTGAAGCTATAATTGGAAGAGACATTCTTGATGCAGCTTTTATATAGGAGTCAGCAAGACCCATGCCCTCTTGAATTTTTCTTTGAGCATATTCAACGACAACTACAGCGCCGTCTACCAAAAGACCTACAGATAAAATTAAACCAAATAAAACAACCATATTAATAGTAAAGCCCATTGTATAAAGAACTAAAATTGCTGCTAAAAACGATCCTGGTACCGCCAGGCCCACAAGAAGGCTAGATCTAATACCCAAAAAGAGAATTACTACACTCATTACAAGTAAAATTGAAAAAATTACATTATTTTGTAAATCACCTAACATATTCTTAATATTTATAGACTCATCACCGGAGAAGGTAATTTTGATTTTAGAAGGAAGATTTTTTTGTTCCTCGGCAACTAGGTCTTTAACCTGATCAACAGTTTCAACAATATTAGCGCCAATTCTTTTAGATATTTCTAAAGTGAAGGCTGATTGATTGTTAAGTCTCGCGAATTTTTCTGGATCTTTAAAAGTTCTTTTTAAAGAGGCAATGTCTTTGAATTTTATAGTTTTCTTATTATTTACCTTGATAGGGGTATTGAAAATATCATTTAAATTTTCATATAAACCTGGAATTTTAATAACAAATCGCCCATCTCCAGTATCCAGGTTGCCAGCTGATACAATTTGATTATT
>JAQWPC010000011.1:0-2103 GCA_029245555.1 Alphaproteobacteria bacterium | reverse complement strand
GGGGGAGCTTTAATAGGGAAAGGTAATTTCAGGAGATTTGATGATTATGATTTAAAAATTAAAGTAAAAGATTTTAGTATAAGTAAAAATGCTAAATATTATGATTTAATTGCTACTTCTCGACTATTAGATGTTTTTTCCTTATTACAAATCAATCAGGATGAATTTAATTATCTCGAGGTCCCCATATCTAAAAGAGGCAATGTATTTAATTTTGATCACGCATTAATGCTTGGCGGTACCGTTGCCTTTTCATTTAAAGGTGAAGCAGTTCCTAAGGAAAAAACAGCTTTTGTGAATGGTACATACGGTCCATTATATTTATTTGAACAAAATTTTAAAGATGTCCCATTCATAAATGAATTATTTGGTAAAAATGTGGAGGAGAGTTTATTAGCGGCTGATTTTAAAGTAAAAAAAAATGGCCCAGAAACAGAATTTATTTTTAATCCTTTATCTATTTTAACACCTGGTAAAACCAGAAATATTTTTGATATTTGGGAGTAATCATTTAATTTTAATTATCTTACTTCCAACTTCTATATATCCTGAAGATAATATCTCAGCTCTAACTCCACTTTTATTAATTAGTTTTTTAACTAAATTGGGTGAATTAAGTTTTTTTTGTAAGTAATTACATGGCTGACAAATTTCATGTATTTTTAAAATTGAGTCATTAATCTTTATTCTTTCGCCAATCATTTCACATATTTTTAAACCTGAAATTATGATATTTCTTCTAAAGTCTTTATAGTCAATATCCGCCCCTATGGAGCTATTAAAAGAGTCAATTTCCTCAATATCTATTAATGTTACTTGCTCTTTTTTAGTCTTAAAATTTCCATAATACCTATCATTTACTATTCCCTTATTTTTTTCTAAGTAGGCTTGTTTAACATAGAATGTTTCTTGATCGCTTTTAATAGTGATATTGATTGCTTCAATTATTGCCATTTTTTAAATGTATTTTTATTAATCTATTATATATTTAGTATTACATGAATAACGATACTAATTTATACACTCAAAGAAATATCTTAATTAGAAATTTTTTAATTTTTTCTCGTCTCGCACCTTTCGTAACTAGTCTTATTAGTTCAATATTAATCAATAAAATCTTTTTAAAAGCATCAAATCTAATTAATCTTGATACAATTGTTATTTTTATATCTCTTTACTTGGTTCTATATGTTTTTATTTCTCACACTAAGGGATTATGTGAGCAACTAGCTATAATTAATCAAAAGATTTCTGACTACAACAAATCCTAAATAATATTTAAATTTTTATTTAACCTATCTACTTTTTAGTCTATAAAAGAACAAAATATGAACAAAAGATTGCCCCATAGTTTAAATGAAGAGAACGCCATCCCTTATGCTTTATCAACAGTTTCTGCTGGTTTTCCGTCTCCTGCAGACGACTACATAGAGCATAATCTTAGTTTAACAGAGCTTCTTATTCACAATCACTTATCCACCTTCTTAATGAAAGCTAGCGGAGACTCAATGACAGACGCAGGTATCAACCATGATGATATTTTGGTAGTTGATCGTAGCTTGGAGGCTAAAAACAGAGATATTATCATTGCAATACTTGAAGGTAATTTGACAGTTAAAAGATTACTTATAAAAACAGATGGTTCTATATTACTAAAATCTGAAAACCCACTTTATGCCAATATTCAAATGTCCGAAATGGCTGAATTGGAGATTTGGGGTGTAGTGACTAGCTCAATTCAACAATTTATTAAATAAATGAAAATAGTCGCTCTCGTAGATTGTAATTCTTTTTATGCCTCTTGTGAGGAAATTTTTAAGCCCCATCTTAGAAAAAAACCAGTTGTAGTTTTGTCTAACAACGATGGCTGCGTTATAGCTAGAAGTTCTCTAGCGAAAAAATTAGGAATTAAAATGGGCGTACCTTTTTTTCAAATTAAGCAAATAATAAATCAACATCAGATAAGTGTTTTTTCTTCTAATTACAGTCTATATGGAAATATTTCTTCTAGAGTGATGGGTATCCTTAAAAATTACTGTGATCAGCTAGAAGTATATTCTGTAGATGAGGCTTTTTTGGTTCTAAATAAATATTCTCAAAGAA
>JAQWPC010000173.1:0-3361 GCA_029245555.1 Alphaproteobacteria bacterium | reverse complement strand
AAATGGCGCGCTCTGCAGGATTCGAACCTGCGACCCTCTGCTTAGAAGGCAGATGCTCTATCCAGCTGAGCTAAGAGCGCATATTTCAGATTTTTATCATTACATGTTTGATAATTCTACTCTAATATATTTTTTTTTATGAAAACTAACTTAGTAAAAGTCCAAAATATGAATAAATCCTTTGGTGGATTAAAAGCTATTAATGACTGCTCTATTGAAATTGAAGAAAATTCAATAACTGGGATAATTGGCCCAAATGGCTCTGGAAAAAGTACTTTATTCAATCTAATAACGGGCAATCTCAAACCTGATGGAGGTAGTGTATTTTATAATGGCTTAGATATTACAGGCAAAGAACCTTTTGAGCTTTTTAATTTAGGGATACTCAGAACTTTTCAAATAGCACATGAGTTTTCTAATTTAACTGTCATAGAAAATCTTATGATGGTCCCCGGAAATCAATTAGGTGAAAATTTAGTTACATCCATTTTTTCGAGGGAGAAATTTAGAAATCAAGAAAATGAAATTAAAGAAAAAGCATTTGAAGTTTTAAAATTCTTAAAGATTGACCATCTTATGAATGAAAAAGCAGGTAACTTATCTGGGGGGCAAAAAAAATTATTAGAATTAGCTAGAACCATGATGGTTGATGCTAAAATAGTATTTCTGGACGAAGTTGGTGCAGGTGTAAATAAGTCTCTTCTTAAAGAAATAAGTGAATCAATATTAAAACTTAATGAGGAAAGAAAATATACTTTTTGCATTATAGAACATGATATTGATTTTATCACAAAACTATGTAACCCAGTTATTGTACTAGCAGAAGGAAAAGTGCTTTTTCAAGGTACAGCAGAAGAAGTAAAAGAAAATAATGAAGTTATTGAGTCCTATCTTGGTAAAAGTAATTGATGTTTTTTAGTGCAAAAAATTTAACGGGCGGTTATGGAGAAGTAAAGGTAATAGAAGACTGTAATTTTAATGTGAACAGAGGTGAGATTGTTTCCATACTAGGGCCTAATGGTGCAGGAAAATCATCAGCGATGAAGGCTATGCTTGGGATGCTAAAATTAGACAGTGGTACCGTAATCCTGGATGGCAATGATATATCTAATTTTGATACACAAGATAGAATTAAACTTGGTATTTCATTTGTTCCACAGGTAAATAATATTTTTTCAGAGTTAACAGTTAAAGAAAATCTTGAAATGGGTGCATTTACATCTTTAAGTGATATCGAAGACAAGATTGAAGAAATGTACAATCTCTTCCCTGCTATTAAAGAAAAGAGGGAGCAATTTGCTGGTGAGCTCTCGGGTGGTCAAAGACAACAAGTGGCTATAGCAAGGGCATTGATGAATAACCCCTCTATTTTAATGTTGGATGAACCAACTGCTGGAGTATCACCAGTTGTAATGCAAGAAATTTTTGAACACATAATCAGGATTAAAGAAAAGAATATTGCTATTTTAATGGTTGAACAAAATGCTAGCCAGGCATTAAAAATTTCAGACAGAGGGTATATTCTTGTGACTGGTCAAAACACTTATCAGGGAACAGGTCATGAGCTTTTAAATGATCCAGAAATCAGAAAGACTTTTTTAGGAGGATAATGGATTTTATAAATGCAATAATTTTGTTATCAAATTTTGTTATTGTTCCTTCAATAACATATGGCTCACAATTAGCTCTTGGAGCTATAGGCGTAACACTTATTTATGGAGTTTTACGATTTGCAAATTTTGCTTATGGAGACTTAATGGCTTTTGGAACAATGTGTGTAATTTTATTTACATGGCTATTAAAATCATGGGGGATAAGCTTAGGAATATTACCAACAGCTCTATTGGCCCTCCCATTTGGTATAGTTTTAACAATTGGTGTAAGTTTGTTTTTTGATAGAACCGTGTTCGAGTATTATAGGAATAAAAAAAGCAGTCCCGTTACATTTATAGTAGTCAGCTTAGGAATTATGTTTGTTTTAAATGCAGTAGTAAGAATAATTATTGGCCCAAATGATATTGTTTTTATGGACGGAGCGAGGTTTATAATTAGTGCTGTTGATTTTAAAGAAACCACAGGTTTATTAGAAGGTCTAACTATAAAATCTACACAAGTTATAACCATAATAACAACGTCCATAACTTGCTATCTACTATTTAATTTTTTAAATAAAACAAAAACAGGGAAATCTATGAGAGCATACTCTAACAATGAAGATTTAGCGCTATTATCAGGCATTGACCCTAATCGAATTATATTAATAACTTGGATAATTGTATCAATTTTAGCAACAATTGGAGGCACTCTCTACGGATTAGATAAAAGCTTCAAACCCTTTACCTATTTTAATAATCTCCTCCCAATATTTGCAGCTACAATTGTTGGGGGTATCGGCAATCCTTTAGGCGCTTTTTATGGAGGGTTTGTAATTGCTTTTTCAGAAATAGCTCTTACGTATGCTTATAAAAAATTTGTTTTTTATCTACTGCCCTTTTCATCAGACTCAACAAATTTAATTCAATATATTTCTACCGATTATAAATTTGCAATCTCATTTGCAATTCTAGTAGTTGTTTTAATTTTTCGTCCTCAAGGAATATTTAAAGGTAAAGTTATCTGATGAATAACATCGATACTAAAACATCATTTACAATAATGGGCTTTTTGATTTTAATTGTAGGTATCCTTCAATCTTGGGGTGTAGCTTTTTCAATCTTAAATTTAAGCTTAATTTCTGCAGTAATGTCCATGGGAGTAAATATTCAATGGGGATTTGCAGGATTAATTAATTTTGGTGTTATGGGTTTTTTGGCTATTGGAGGCTTGGCTACAATTTTAGTTTCAGTACCCCCTGTTGTTGAGTCATGGAACGTAGGCGGCCTGGGTATAATTTTCTCTCTATTATTTGTAATTTTTATTATTTTTTCTTGTTTGTTTATTAATAAAAAACT
The DNA here is from genome assembly GCA_029245555.1 of Alphaproteobacteria bacterium. Classification (GTDB taxonomy): domain Bacteria; phylum Pseudomonadota; class Alphaproteobacteria; order HIMB59; family HIMB59; genus HIMB59. The sequence goes on along the minus strand of JAQWPC010000173.1, from coordinate 410 downwards.
CTCTAACTATAAATATAAATATCATTTAATTTTTTTGATAATCATACTATCAATACCTTCGTTAAAATTAATTTCTGGCCCTTCGATTAAACTTATTGAGTCTATCAATCCTGCTACTCAAGGTTATTTAGGTGGAATGGGCCTACCTATAATTTTTTCTTGGTTTATTGGCGGCCTCTTATCAGCAGGAGTTGCATTTCTTATTGGAAAAATTTGCCTAGGATTAAGGTCTGACTATCTTGCTATATCTACTTTATTAATTTCAGGAATAGTGATTTCAGTTATTAAGCATGAAGAATGGCTATCAAGAGGCGTTAAAAAAGTCATAGGACTACAAAGGCCAGCTCCCTTTGAAGTAAATTTACAAAAGTCTGAATGGTTTATGACATTTATTGATAAAATTCATTTTT
>JAQWPC010000106.1:0-5338 GCA_029245555.1 Alphaproteobacteria bacterium | reverse complement strand
AAGCCGTAAGCTTCAATCTTATTTTGATCGACGATAATATCTAGCTGCTCTTCTCTCTCACCGCCTATTTGCACTTCCAATACATTTGGAAGAGATTGAATTTTATCTTTTAAATCATTTGAAACTTTTTTAAGAAGAAATTCAGAGATATCTCCACTTATAGAGACTACTAAGATAGGAAATAGGCTGATATTAACCTCACTTACTTTAGGCTCATCTGCATCATCAGGTAAATCAGATTTGGCACGATCAACTTGTTCACGTGTATCAAGAAGGGCCTGATCTGAATCAAAACCTTCGTTGAATTCTAAAAGGATATTGCCACCTCCCTGATAAGAGGTGCTAGTCATTTCATTTTTTCCTTCAATATTTGAAATCTCATCCTCTACAGGTTTGATTAACAATTTTTCAGAATCTTCGGGTGATATCCCAGTTAGACCTAAGGAGACATAGATATAAGGTAGACTAACATCTGGTGAAGATTCTTTGGGTATGTTATTGAATACTAATGAGCCACTAACTATAACAAAAAGGAATATAGATATCGTAGTTCTGTAGTAATGACTTGCAAGACTTACTAAATTCATGACTGGCTAAAAACCTACTTCTTCACCATTAGAGACGTATTGTTGACCAACAATAATTAGCTTTTCTATCATATCCAAGCCTGTAACTAACATAAAATCTGAGGTGTCTTCGACAATATTTACTTTTTTGAATAAAACTTTATTTCCTTCATCGATGACTTTCACACCTAACTCCCCATCATCCCCTAAAGATAGAATTGATGGTGATATTTTATGAGCCATCACCTCACCTTTCTTTATAGAAATCATTGAGGATAAACCATCTTTAAATTTTAAGTCTTTATTATCAACATTGACAACTATTTCAAAAGTTTTGGTATCAGGGTCTGAGAATGGAGAAATATAATCTATTTTACCGTTAACGTTTTCTCCCAAGATTGAAATATCGACATCATTATCTTCAGAAATACTTAATATTTCATTTTCATTGATATATCCGAAAATTTTTAATTGAGATAAATCAATAATCTCGTAAACTTTTTCTCCTGGCATAACTAATTCTCCACCAATTTTATGACCATCTAATAGAATTCCATCAAAAGGTACGAATAAAGCTATTTTTTTAAACTCATTTTCTGACAATAAATCTAATTCATAAAGATCTTGGTTGGAGTCAAATTCTTCTAATTTAATAATATGCTGACCTTTTTTTACAGACTTACCTGCTTTGACTAAAACTTTTTCAATAGTGGTCATAACTTCAGATTTAATTTCAATTCTTCTATGAGCCTCAGTAGTAGAACTAAAATCTATGCTATCATTGATAATCTGAGCGGTAGATTCTAAAACTTCGACATTAAAAAGTTTTGGTTTGCTTTTTTCTGTCTTGCCCCATTCAGATGCGTACAAATTAATACCAAGAAAGAAAAAAATAAGTGGCGTAAGTATAATTTTTAAAGATTTATAATTCATTGTGGTAGTGGAGCCCTCTGTTGTCTAATATATATGTAGAAGAATACATATCAGATTATAATCAAAATGAAACAATGGTATAAAAATAGAAAAAAAGATCATTTTTACCTTAAAGCTAAGAAAAACGACGTTATTTCGCGAGCATACTATAAAATAGAAGAAATAGATAAAAGATTTCGAATTGTTAAAAAAAATTCAAGAGTATTAGATATCGGATGTTGCCCAGGGGGATGGGTGCAATATGTATTAAATCAAAAAGGCTTTCAAAAGGTTGTGGGCATAGATATTTTGGAAATAGAAAATCATTTTGATGAAAATTTTGTATTTTGTAATTACGATTTAAATGAATATGAATATATTAGAAAAGAATTTTCATCTAAAAATTATATTTTTGATTTGATTATCTCCGATATCGCTCCTAATACATCTGGTAATCAATTCCTCGATCAAACTAATAGTTATAATTTAAGTTTATTATCAGTAAATTTTATCGATAAATTTCTAACAAAGGGAGGAAATTTTTTAGTAAAGAACTTCCAAGGTGAAGATACTGAAAAATTATTTAAACATATAAAATCTCTATTTAATAAATGTTCTTACGTGAAGCCTGAAGCTTCAGATAAAAGTTCAAAAGAGATTTATATTTTAGGATTAGAAAAAAAATAGTTTTTCAACCAGATTTTTAACGATGCTAGATTGCTAAATATCTTTTTTTTACTATTGTATGTAACTTCAAATATTTCTTTATCAGTTTTATTCGAGTAATTAATTTTGATGATAGGAAAAGAAAAATTTGATTTATAAAAAGTAATTTTTGTTTTATTTAAATCTTTATTCGGAGTTTGTATTGAGTAATTTCTCCAAATATTTTTAGATAATCCATAAGAATAAGTATTAAGAATATATTGAAAAGTTTTTTTTGGAATTGAATGAATATGATTAGTATTTAAATTTATTATTTTCAATATATATTAGAATAAATGGTACTTTTGAATTCTTCAAGTTGTAATTTGAATTGGAAACCAAAAAATTTCAAATTTATTAGCTTACAAGGCAATGAGAATTCAATATATGACTCAAAGGGCACTAATGGTTTATTAATTATGTTTATCTGCAATCACTGTCCTTATGTAAAAGCCATAGAACAGAAGATTTCTATAGAGACCAAGAGAATCCAAAAAATTGGCGTAGAGAGCATCGCTTTCATGTCAAATGATCAAAATTTATATAAAGAAGATAGTAATAATTCTCTACATGAGCAAATTTCTCGAGCAAATTTTAATTTTCCTTATATTTTAGATGGTAATCAAGAAATAGGGAGGGCATTTGATGCTCAATGCACCCCAGAATTTTATTTCTTCAATAAAAATTTAGAATTAAATTATAGAGGAAGGTTAGACTCAAATGGTAAAGAGCCTGAAATGGGGAACCCAGAACTTTATTATGCTATTGAAGAAGTAATTTCCAAAGGATATTGTTCAACTCAACAATATCCAAGCATAGGTTGTTCAATAAAATGGAAAAATTAATTAAAAATAAAAAAAATCTTTATATTGCTGGACCAATATTTTTGGTTCTAATTTTATTATTTTTTTATATTTCAATAAACAATAATTCTAAAAATGAGAAATATTTTGATGTTATACTTGCTTCTCTTTACAATGATGAGGAAGTCCTTCAAGAGAGAAGTTTTTCATTTCTATCAAACATAGATGACCCCAATGTTTCTTTTTTTGGTGACTTAAGTTTATCATCAATAGAAAATTTAGAAAAGTATGAAAAAATTGATAGAGATCTTATTCTTTTAAAAAAAACAATTATAGAAAATAATTCAGATTTACTCCAATCATTATCTCTTGATGAAAATTTCATTTTTAAAGACTTAGCAAAAATATTTTTTTTAAATATTGATCTCGATAATTACTCAAAGATATATGCTGATAATAGTGAGGATGTTGATAACTTTTTCTTAAAAGCTGTTAGTCGTTATAATAATGAGAATAATTAAGGTCTTATGTTTTCTATTCCTCTTAAGCTCCTGCGATAAATATCTAGGAGTCGTTGAGCCAGACTATAATCCTACAGATGAATTAAAAGATATATTTACAAATAATTTAAATAAATCTAACCAAACTGAAATTTCAGAAATTAAAAAAATAATATACCCTTCAGATAATTTTTTTGTAAGTGATATTAACTCAATAGAAATAAAAAAAATTGTTTCACTTGAGGAGAGCTCTTCAATTTATTTTGAAAAAGACAATGTTTACTTTACTAAAAAAGACAAATTAATAATTTTCAATTTAGCTGAGTCTAAAGAAATATTTCAGATTAATTTGAATTTAGATAAAGATGAAAAGATTATTAAGATATTTGAATATTCAAATAAAAAATTTATTTTAAGTAATAAATCTAGATTATTCTTATTAAATGATGATGAAATTAACTTAATAGCAAATTTTGATCAGTTTATAACTGATAAAACAATTCATCATGATGAAAAATTACTTATATTTAGTGTATTTGGCGATCTTTTTGAAATAAATTTAATCGAATATTCATCCAACTTCAAAGGTAACTTCCCTGTTAAACACGGTGTTAATATAAGTTCAAAAAACTATAAATATAAAAATCAAATATCGCACTTGTTTAATTCTGGAACTCTTATCTTTCTAAGTTTAAAAAATTACAATCTGGATGTTAATTACTACTTTGAAGACTTAGATATCTTATCATCCCTCAGGCGCTTTGAAGAATTTGTAGATGCACCTTTCAGCCACAATGATTATTTATACTTTATTGATAAGTCAGGTTTGATTTCAGTTTTTAATCCAATGAAATCAGAGTTTCTATGGGAGGTTGATATAAATTCAAATATAAAAGATTTTAATTTTTCTAATGATGGAAACTTATTATTGTTAACTAATGATAACGTACTTATCCTTGATAATCTTGGTAATTTAATAACAACCTTAGGGCATTCAAATGAGACTCCTTTGAAATTAGTAAGTGAAAAAGATAAAATAATGATTATAAATAAAAAAGGTATAGATGTTTTAGACTTAAATTCAGAGTCAAGAGTAAATTTTTTTAAGAATAAGTTCGAGGGTGCCGTCGAATACATTCTTTTTAATTCAAATTCTTACGTAAAAGATAATAAAAACTTATATAAATTAAGTGAATAATTTTATTATCATTGGAAAAGTTAATGAGGGAAAGTCTCACCTATTTAATCTTTTTTCAAAAGATCATAAAACAATTTCTAATCCCAAAGAAAATACTACAGTTGATATTATAAGAAAGTTAATTCAACACCATAATTACTCTTATTATTTATATGACACTCCAGGTTTTTATACTTTAAAAGAATTTAATCTTCTCTTAAAAAGAATTGACCACCTAGGTCTATCTAAAATATGCTTCATTTATTTATCTAAAATATTTACTGATGAAGATTTAAAAATTTGCAAACTTTTATTTAAAAAAAAATATCCAATTTTATTTTTTTCATTCAATAATAATTTTAAAAATAATTTAGTATCAAACCTTTTTGAAAAATCATTTATTGATTCAGCTGATAATTTATCTAATTTAAAAAGATACTTAATTGACCAATGTCCAAGTAATGAAGATGTAAATATAAATAATCTTCAAAAAGATACTGTGGCAATCTTTGGCAAGGAAAATACAGGAAAATCTACATTATTTAATAAAATTACTGATATATCCCTTTCACAAACATCTCCCAGTTTACACACGACAAGAGACTCTGTTAACTGGGACGTTAAGTATAAAGGTCAAATTATTAGTTTTTTTAACACAGCTGGATTTATTAGAAG
>JAQWPC010000160.1:0-7728 GCA_029245555.1 Alphaproteobacteria bacterium | reverse complement strand
TCTCTCTATATCCCTCTAAGGGATATCTTGACATAGAAGCTCCTAAAAATAGTAAATCATCAAAGTGAGGTAATCTCTTTTTTGAGCCACCTCCTCTGATGTCATAGATACCAGTTTCAGCTGCTCTTCTTATTTCAGAATTAGTGTAATCATCGAACGTCCATGACTTTCTGGGAACTGTTTTATACTGATCGCTCATTAGTATTCCGATACATTATCTATATTAAAATTATAGAGCTTTCTTGCAGATCCGTACATTTTAAATTCATCAATATGTTTGTCATTTAATCCTGATTTACTAAGTAGTGATTTTAAAATTTTTTTATCTTTAACTGTAATTTTTTTTTCCTCACAATCAGCACCAAGTGATTTCACTTTGCCTTTGATAAATATATTGGCCTCGTAAATACTATCGCCGAGTGCATCTCCAGCATCTCCACAAATAACTAAATTACCTGATTGAGCCATAAAAGCTGACATGTGCCCAACTGATCCTTTAACAATAATATCGATACCTTTCATTGATATTCCACATCGAGAACTTGTATCTCCGTCAATAATTAATGTTCCACCGTGGGCTGTTGCACCAGCTGATTGAGAGGCATTACCTTTGACATGAACCATACCTGACATCATATTTTCAGCTACACCAGTTCCAACGTTACCATTTATTGTTATTTGCGCATTCATATTCATACCCGCACAGTAATAACCAACGTGACCATCGACAGTAACTTCGATTTCATCTTTAAGACCCGCGCATATAGCGTGATTACCGCCAGGGTTAGATATTATAAATGAGCGATCATTTGATTTTTTATCAATATTTTGAAGATGATTATTCACATTTCTAAGAGAGTCTTTTTTTAAATTTAAATTCATTATTTACCCCAGCTGTAAACCAATCCTGGATCTGGTTCAAATATTTTAGCTTTGTTGACATTTGGCAAATGAGCCATTGCTTGAAACTCTGAAGCAATAGCAACATAATCATTCGTCTCAGCAACGACTGCTGGTTTACAAGCAATTTCATCTCTTACAATTGCCATGCCATTCTTAGTCCCTGATATGAAGGTATAAAAACCATCAAGTTCTTTAAGTCCATCAATTAAAGTTTCTTTAAGAGATTTTTTGTCTAATAGGCCGCTAGAGATATATCCTGCAGCTACTTCGGTATCATTCTGAGATCTTATTTCTATTCCTTTTTTTGTAAGTGATCTTCTCAAGTTATTATGGTTTGATAATGACCCATTGTGCACTAAGCATTCATCCTTACCTGTAGAATAAGGGTGGGAGCCATCTGTTGTAATGGCACTTTCAGTTGCCATTCTAGTATGGCCAATAGCATGAGTACCCGAGAAATTTTCTAAATTAAAGTTTTTTACGACATCTTTGGGATTTCCAACTTGTTTAAATATTTCAATAGAGTTTCCATAACCTACAAGACTTAAGTTTTTAAAATTATTAATTATATCTAAAACTTTAGTTGGAGCTAAAACTGTCTCTATAATCAGATGGTCAGCAATAACCTTAATTTTTGCATCTTTAATTTTTTTACTAATCTGACTTTTAATTTCCTTAAAACTAATTCCACTAAAGCATACTGAATATTTGTATTTATTTTTTTTTTCAGGAGAGTAAATAGCAAATCCGGCACTGTCAGGACCTCTTGTAGCCATATTATTCATCATTCCAGTAAGAAGTTTTCCCAGATCTTTATTTAACTTTTTATTCTTAAGGTAAATTCCTACAATTCCACACATTCTATTTAAATACCCTCATATCCATACTCTAGTGCGGAATCAGTGAAGCTATGATAAAAGGATCCACCAAAACTTCTAAGGGAGTATATATTCATTGTCTTAGGATCTGAATTAACGAAATCAATCAAAATATTTATTCCGTTATATGTAGTGTTAGCAGAGTTATTTACAGTAAAATGATTATCATTAAAATTTAAAGGCGATCCTTTTTTTAGAACATCAAAGGTATTCTCACCTTGAATTTGAATTGCCGCTCTGGAGTGAGATAAATCGGTAACGCCAAAATCACTTTCATTGAAGACTGATGTTATTTTATCTTTTAAATGATTACTTGAAATGCATATCCATGTATCAGGGCCTGTCCATAAAATCCTAGTATCGTTATTATAAGAGACCAAAGGATTAGATAGGGGGAGAGGCAAGTCATTTATTTTAATTTGACTAACATCAATAGTGCTTTTTTTAAATTTTGCTATTTGGTAAATATTTAAATTTTTAAGTTCTTTTATTTTTAAAAGATTGTTTTTACCTTCATAATCTCCAAATAATCCTATTTGATGATCAAAGTGCAACGCAGAAGTTTTTTCAATCATATTTAAGACCTCACTCTTTCACCATTAGGATCAACATAATGTGAAGAGACTACCTCAACAGGAATTGAGATATCTTTAAGTGGAGATACAGCAAACAATGTTTTACCAATTTGTTTTTTTCCATCCTTCATGATAGCAATTGAGAAGGGGTTATTGTACTCAACACTCCAACATGATGATGAAACGTGACCTAATTTTGGATTGGGAGCTGGTGCCTTATCGTTTTCAACTATATGAGATCCTTCAGGTATTTTGCTTTTTTTATCAACTGGTACTAGACCAACAATTGTTTGCCTATCCTCGGCCACAAAAGCATCTTTAGATAAAGACCTCTTTCCAATAAAATCTTTTTTCTGACTTACCATACCATTTAAACCTACATCAAAAGGAATAGTTCTACCGTCTAATTCCGGGCCAGCAACGTGTCCCATTTCTATTCTTAAAGTTGAAAGGGCCTCTGTACCATACGGTTGAACGCCAAATTCAGAACCAGCTTCCATAATTTGTTTCCATAAATGCAAACCATAGTCTGACTCAACATTAATCTCATAAGCAAGCTCACCTGAAAAAGAAATTCTATAAATCCTTGCTGGTATATCTCCAAGTTTAGTATCAATTAAACCCATAAATGGAAGACCTTCATTAGACAAATCATTTAATGGGAACATTTTACTTAATAGCTCTCGAGACTTTGGTCCTGCTACTGCAACACCAGAAAATTGTTCAGTAGTTGATAAAACATTAACATCTAATTCCGGCCATACTACTTGAAGGTAATACTCAAGATGGGTTAAAACGTTTGCTGCTTGAGCTGTAGTGGTGGTCATGTGGAAGTGGTTTTCAGAAATTCTGGATGTAGTTCCATCATCCATAACCATTCCGTCTTCCCTCAACATCACACCATATCGAGCTTTACCAATGGGAAGTTTCAACCAGGCATTGGTATAAATTCTATTTAGAAACTCAGGTGCATCAGGACCTTTAATGTCAATTTTTCCTAATGTAGTAACATCGCAAATTCCAACATTTCTCCTTACATTTGCTGCCTCACGATTAACAGCATCGTTCATAGTTTCATTTCCTCTAGGGTAATATCTTGGTCTAACCCACAAACCCGCAGCTACAAATACGGCTTTATTTTCTTCATGCCATTTGTGAATAGGTGACTTTCGTGTAGGAAGGAAGTGATTGCCTACTTCTCTGCCTACAATTGTACCTATGGTTACAGGTGTATAAGGTGGTCTAAAAGTTGTGTGCCCTACTTCTGGAACAATCTTTTTTTCTATCTTTGATACATATTGAAGACCATTTAAATTACTTGTTTTACCTTGATCACCAGCCATACCAAGTGTTGTGTATCTCTTTACATGCTCAATAGATCTAAAACCTTCTCTTAGAGCTAATTCTACATCAGAAACAGCAACGTCATTTTGGAAATCTATAAATCTTTTTGGTTTTTTTCCAGAAGGTAAAGGCATACACCATAATTTTTCGTGAACCTCTTGAGAAGGTTCTTTTGAAATTGGTGTATCTACTTTTGAATTATTTGAAGTAAACTTATTGGATAATTCAAAACCAACTTGAAATCCCTCAGCTAAAGATTGATTTAATGTATATGAACCATTTGCTGCACCTACGGCAGACTCTTTTTGCCTTTTTTGATCAGGTACGTAAGCATCAATTTCTTCTTTAAATTTTAATTTATTACCCGCTTGAGAGGATAGATGAACTGTTGGGGTCCATCCACCAGACATGCAAATACAATCACACTCAACTTCTTCATACGAAATGAAGTTTTCTTTATCCTCATCTAACTTACCAATAGTTGCTGACTTAATTTTTAGATGACCTTTTGTATCTGCAACTCCGGAGTTGAATTTTATCTGAACACCTTGTTCTTGAACTTCTTTGACTAATTCACCCTCAGAACTATCTCGTGTATCTAAAATAATTGGTGTGATGTTATTCTTAAGAAACTCTAAGGCCGTTGAATAGGCACTATCATTATTAGTAAAAATTATTGGTTTTTTTCCAACAAGAGTTTCATATACTTTCATATACTCTCTTGCTGCGGAAGCTAATAAAATTCCAGGTCTATCATTGTTTCCAAATGATATTGGTCTTTCTATTGAACCCGTAGAAACAATCACCTCTCCTGCTCTTATATAATGGAGCCTTTGACGAGGCGTATACTTACTTGGATTTTCGATATGATCGCTTACCCTTTCGAACATAACGGTCATATTATGATCATAATAACCAAAAACTTGAGATCTGTTTTTCACAATCACATTAGGAAGATTTTTGAGTTGTGAAATAACATCGCTAGCCCACTCTCTCCCTGACATATTTCCAATTGTGACGTCATCATTAAGAAGAGAGCCACCAAAATGTGCTTTATCTTCAGCTAATATAACTCTAGCCCCATTTTTTGCTGCAGCAAGTGCGCTAGCTAATCCAGAGGGTCCAGAACCAACTACTAAAACATCACAATGCTCATAGTTGTGTTCATATCGATCAGGATCAGGGCTTAATGGTGCTATGCCCATACCTGCCGCTTTTCTAATTATAGGTTCATAAATTTTATACCAAAAACTCTTTGGCCACATAAATGTTTTATAATAAAAACCCGCTGGGAAAAAACGATTCAATAAATTATTTATTTCTCCAATATCAAACTTTACAGATGGCCAGCAATTTTGACTATTAGCTACTAGTCCATCAACTAACTCAACCTCTGTTGCCATAATGTTTGGCTCAGAGCGATCACCTTCATGCAACTGAACCATAGCATTGGGCTCTTCAACACCAGCCGCTAAAAATCCACGAGGTCTGTGATATTTAAAACTCCTCCCAACAAGATGAACACCATTTGCTATAAGAGCAGATGCGAGAGTGTCTCCTTCATAACCTTGATAAGATTGACCATTAAAAGTGAAGTTTAAAATTTTATTTTTGTTAATTAAACCCAACGAATTTGAAGTTCGAAATTGATTATTCATTAAAGTCCTCATTCATTTTACAAGTTGAAAATATCTCATGAGTAGCAGTGTCTCTTAAGGCTTTAAACCACTGTCTACATCCTGATGTGTGATGCCATAACTCAATATGTTTTCCTCTGGGATTATCTCTAAAGTAAACAAAGTCGTCCCAATCTTTTGTGCTTATCTCTTCGCCAAGAGTGGGTCTTTTAATAGTACCATCTCCTCCATAAGAAAACTCATTTTGTGATCTCTTACCACAGTATGGACATTTAATTTCTAACACTGATTAACCAATCCAAGGTTTAGGACCTACGCCCTTTTCATCAATAATTTTTCCTGAATGAAATCTTTCTAAGTTGAAGTCTGCATTTAATTCATGAACTTCATTTTTAGCAATAGTATGAGCAAATACCCATCCAGAACATGGTATAGCTTTAAAGCCGCCATAGCACCATCCACAGTTAAGATACACTCCATCAATATGTGTTTTATCAATGATAGGAGATCCATCCATGGACATATCCATAATACCACCCCAAGTACGAAGCATCTTTAACCTACTAAAGTTGGGAAATACAGCTAATCCCCCAGTTAAAACATGTTGTATCATAGGCATGTTACCTCTTTGTGCGTAACTATTATAGCCATCGAGGTCTCCACCCATGACCATCTCACCTTTATCAGATTGACTGCAATAAAAGTGACCTGCTCCAAAAGTAACAACCTGATCTAGTAAAGGCTTAACAGGCTCAGATACACAAGCCTGCAAAACATGTGCTTCAATTGGTAATCTCATATTCAACATATCAGCTAACAAAGTAGTGCTACCTGCAACACACATTCCAACTTTTTTTGTCTTGATGCTACCTCTTGAAGTTTGAACACCAGAAACTTTACCATCGGTAACATCAAAGCCAGTGACTTCACAATTTTGAATTATATCCACTCCCATAGAGTCAGCTTGTCTTGCATAACCCCATGCAACAGCATCATGTCTAGCAGTTCCACCACGAGGTTGCATTAGTGCGCCATGAATAGGAAAACGACAAGTATCTGAAAAATCAGCAAAGGGAATCATTTTTTTTAATTCATCTCTACCCAGAAGAACAGCATCAATTCCATTAAGTCTCATTGAATTACCTCTTCTTGCATATGCATTCATTTGGGCATCAGAGTGAGCTAAATTTATAATACCTCTTGGGGAATACATGACATTATAATTTAATTCCTGACTAAGTGTTTCCCATTGCTTCATACCAAACTCATAAAAGTGAGAGTTGGCATCAAACATATAATTAGATCTTAGAATAGTTGTATTTCTTCCTACGTTACCTCCGCCGATCCAACCCTTTTCAAGAATTGCAACATTGGTTATTCCGTGTTCTTTGGCCAAATAATAAGCTGTCGCTAAGCCATGACCGCCACCACCAATAATGACAACGTCGTATTCTTTTTTTGGCTCTGGGTCTTTCCATGCTACTTCCCAGTCTTGATGATTGGACAGAGCATTTTTAACTAAACTAAAGATAGAATATTTTTGCATAATAACTTCCTAACTTAGGAGATAATACATTTTGAATTTAAATACAAATAAATATTGTTTCAAACTATGAAACAAATTTACGCATGCAAAAATGGATATTTTTATGCAAGAAATGAGAAGCTACTCAATGAGTTACTAGTTAAAAAGGGTTTAAAGATATGACAAAAAGGTTAAAAAAAAAATTTTTATATATTTAATATTGACATATATTAATTGAGATTTATTTATGATTTTAGGGGGATTTAAATGAGAGTTTGTATTATAGGTGCAGGGCCAAGTGGAATAGCCCAACTTCGTGCCTTCGAATCAGCCGAGAGAAATGGTGAGAATATTCCTGAAATTGTCTGTTATGAAAAACAAGAAGATTGGGGAGGCCTTTGGAACTATACATGGAGAACTGGAACAGATGAACATGGAGAACCCGTTCATGCGAGTATGTATCGTTATTTATGGTCCAATGGTCCAAAAGAATGTTTAGAGTTTGCTGATTATACATTTGAAGAACATTTTGGAAAACCAATAGCTTCTTATCCTCCAAGGGCAGTTATGTTGGATTACATCCAAGGAAGATTAAAAAAATCTAACTTTAGAGATAAAATTAAATTTAGAACTCCTGTAAGGGAAGTTATCTATAACACAGATAAAGATAATTTTAGTGTCACAGCTCATAACCTAATTGATGATTCCAAAACTACTGAAGAATTTGATTATGTTGTCTGTGCCTCTGGACACTTCTCAACACCAAATGTTCCAAACTTCAAAGGATTAGAAAAATTTGGTGGCAGAGTTATGCATGCTCATGATTTCAGAGATGCCCTAGAATTTAAAGATAAAGATATTTTAAT
>JAQWPC010000100.1:0-3406 GCA_029245555.1 Alphaproteobacteria bacterium | reverse complement strand
CTTTGTTTTTGAATATCCTCTTCACTATCAAATATTTGATTTTCTATGTTGAAAAAATTTATATCACTTAAGATAATTTCCATTCTTCTATTGTTAAAACTAAAATCACAAGTCACACTAAAGATTAATTCATTCTTATTGGTTTTTTCTTCTAAGTAAATTTCCCATGTGATCTTACTCTTAAGCTTATTAGGAAATTGTTTTATATTTGTGGAAAAAAGTTCTGCATTTCTTTTTTCGAAAGATACAATAAATTTGTTTTGTACATCGAGACATTCTACAGGACTAAGATTCAATTGATTATTTAATCCATGTATTTCAAATATATTTCCAGATTTGGTAGATTTGATTTTATATTGATTGAGGTACTTATTAGAGATCAATACACGATCTTCATCAATAAAAATATAATCAATAAAATCCTTTTTATAACTAACCTCTCCATCATTAAGATATTGAGAGATATCTTCATATAATCTGTATCCAAAAAGTTCAATTGCATAAGAGCTGAAGTTCAGGAGCAACATAGGAACTATAAATTGAATAATTCTACGCATATTTAATAATATCATTCATTCAATTTTTAGTAACGGTATTAAGTTGATAGGGAATATCCTCAATGGAAAAGTTTTTACAATGCTCGATACCATCAATTAACTTAGCCCATAATAATCTCCCATCATTCTCTAATGATGGCATCGAGGAAGACGCCAAGCTAAGAAACCAAATTTTAAAGGAATCCTTTGATACGCGGTCTAAATCTGAATTTATTAATTGAGTAAATGTCTCTTTCCATTGTCCTAGAAGGATTATTAGTTCTTCTCTTGAAAGGTCTTGAGATGAAAGAAAATATTTTTTTTGTAAAGTTTCATTTTCTTGTTCTAGCATTGATAATTTAAATTGATATGCACTATCAAGAATAATGGCCTTCTCAGGACCATCGTTAACATCTATCCATTCTATAAAACCTCTTAGTAGACTTGAGCAAATATTTTCAAGCTGATCTTTTTCGATACTTTCAGTCATTATTGTTTTAAACAATTATTATATTTGTAATAATGATTTAATATCTTTTGATAAAGACATTATCTCCAAACAACCCTTACCTGTTCTTTGCTTTTCAACAGCAGTTAATCCTAAGCCCATTGAAGAGACAAAAATTTGTCTATTACCTAAAATAGTTTTAGCTTTTTTTACATTCATCTCATTTATAAATGTAATAGCCTCTTTTATAAGTTTTGATTTTGAATTTGCTCTATTAATCAAAATTAAAATTTCTTTTTTCTCCCTCTTCGCTAATTCAATAATTGACTCTGTAGCCCAAAAGTCTACTTGAGATGGAGAAATAGGTATAATGACAAGGTCTGCAATTTCAATTGCAGGTCTTCCATCCGCATCAATTTTAGGAGGGGTATCAATGATAATTAAATCATTTTTTTCTTTGAGTGTTTTAGCTTCGTATTGAGCACCCCAAAGGCTTGCAGTTTTAAATTGAATAGTATTTTTACTTTTCAATTTATCATTCCTAGTCATAAACCACTTTCCTAGGCTGCCCTGAGGATCTGTATCTAATAGAGTCGTGGAAAGATTATATTTTAAAGAAAAAACAGCAGCTAAATTAGCAGCTATCGTAGTCTTGCCTGATCCACCTTTTTGCTGAGCTATGGTTATTACTTTAGACATAACTAAGTATAAAAAATAAAGAATTAGAAGAAAGGGTTAATTATAAAATGTTGTGGGTTTGTTTTAATATAGGCTAAGTTTTAAATGTTTTTGATAGGAAAAATGTTAACATAATTTATATTGCTTTAGTGCAATCTTTTAATTTTAATAATACTGCAGGTATAAGGTTTGGTAATGATTTATCTGTCACTTCTTCAGAAGAAGTAAGTAATAAATTAGGCTCCAAAATTCTTTTTATAACTGATCCTGGATTAGTAAAATTAGGCCTAATTAATGAGACAGTTAAAGCCTTAAAAGTCAAATCTGAAGTTTTAATCTTTGACAGCGTTGAAGCAGATCCATCTTTGAAAACATTAATGAAATGTGTTGAAGAAGGTAGAGATTTTAACGCCTCCGGTGTAATTGGTTTTGGTGGTGGCTCCTCTATGGATACAGCAAAACTTACTGCATTATTAATTGGATCAGGAGAAGATATTCATGAGGCTTGGGGGGTAGCAAATGCTAAAGGCCCAAGATTACCTCTTGCTCTTTATCCAACAACATCTGGGACAGGATCTGAGGTAACTCCAATATCTATCATTACTCAAGATGATTTAGAAAAAAAAGGCGTGTCTTCTCCTATAATTCTTCCTGATCTTGCAATTCTTGATCCTCTTTTAACTGTAGGGCTACCTCCTCACATTACTGCTGCAACAGGAATAGATGCTATGGTTCATGCAATAGAATCATACGCTTCTAAAAGTGCAA
Organism: Alphaproteobacteria bacterium; assembly: GCA_029245555.1. Taxonomy (GTDB): domain Bacteria; phylum Pseudomonadota; class Alphaproteobacteria; order HIMB59; family HIMB59; genus HIMB59. Next base: position 976 of record JAQWPC010000100.1, on the reverse strand, counting down.
ATAATAATTTGGTTTCTAAAATGCTCGCTAAAGAAGCACTTAAACTTTTAGGGGAATCGATTGAAATGGCTGTGTCTAATGGAAAAGATGTCGAGGCTCGCTCAAAAATGCTTTTAGGATCAATGCTAGCAGGATCATCTTTTGGAAACTCTCCTGTAGCAGGAGTTCATGCCCTTGCATACCCTATCGGAGGGACATTTCACATACCCCATGGTTTATCAAACGCTATAGTGCTTCCTTATGTTTTAAGATTTAATATTAAAGATCAAAATGCTGCTAAGCTTTACAGTGAAATCGCTCCGATCATTTTTCCTGAAATGGATTTATCTACTAGCAGCCAAGATATATCTTCTAAATTCATAGAAAATTTATCAAATCTATCTTCTAATTTAGGTCTAGAGCAAAGACTTAGAGATGTTGGAATACCAGAGTCGGCGTGTGAGACAATGGCAAAAGATGCAATGAAGCAAACACGCCTATTGATTAATAACCCTAAAGAAATATCCGAAAATGATGCCTGTGATATCTATAAATCAGCTTGGTAATCATGGTTCTTTTTGTTAAATTTACAATTCTTTAAAGACTTGAAATTCTATAAATTGAGATTAAATATTTAAAAAATGCTTATAGTTAATGAAATATCCAAAAATTTTGACCAATTCAAAGCTATTGATAATCTTTCTTTCCAAGTAAAAGTGGGTGATGTAATGGGCTTTCTGGGCCCAAATGGTGCTGGCAAAACTACATCCATGAGAATTATAACGGGTTACCTAAAATCTAATAGTGGTTCTGTATTAATAAATAATAAAAATATAGATCAAGATCCTATATACACTAAATCGATGATTGGATACCTTCCAGAGGGTGTGCCGCTATATCTTGATTTCTCACCTTACCTTTACTTAGATTATGTATGCCAAGTCAGAAATATTAAAAACTCTAAAGGCGCTATTAAAAAGGTCATAGATGATCTTGC
>JAQWPC010000142.1:0-7205 GCA_029245555.1 Alphaproteobacteria bacterium | reverse complement strand
CCTATCTGCTCATGATTCTAAGAACTGTGATGTTCTTGAAAATTATGATTTTACTCAGTTTGATAATTGGAAAAATGAAGTTATAAAAAACTCTTCTGAATATGACCTAGATAGTGATTTTGTCTCTGATCTTGTGAGTCCATACTCAGTTAACAAAAGGGTAATTGAGAACGATAAGTGCCAACCTGAATTCACTCTAACTTTCTCTCAATATATTGATAAAAGGATTTCTGATTTAAGAATTAAAAATGGTTTAAATAAAAAAGGTAAACACAATGACTTATTAAAAAGAATTGATAATGAATATGGCGTTCAACCTAGGTTTATATTATCTATATGGGGTTTAGAAACAGCCTATGGTGAAATTACAGGTAATTATCCTGTAATTGAGAGTTTGTTAACAATGTCATACGATGAAAGAAGAAGGAAGTATTTCACTAAAGAGCTTTATAATTCTTTGAAAATTATAAAAGACGGTCATATCAACATTGATGATTTTAAAGGGTCTTGGGCTGGAGCCATGGGTCAAAATCAATTTATGCCTTCTAGTTTCCTTAATTATGCTCAAGATTTCAACAAAGATGGGAAAAAGAACATTTGGACAGATGTTGAAGACTCTTTAGCTTCAATTGCTAGGTATTTAAAAGGAGTTGGCTCTAATAAATGGGATTCTAACTACACATGGGGAAGGGAGGTAATTGCGCCTTCAAATGTAAAAGATTTAGAAGGTGATTTATTCATCAAGAGAGAAAAAGGCTGTTTAGCTATTAAAAAACTATCAAAGAAATTACCATTATCAAAATTTAGATCTTTGGGCTTTAAGAAAATGAATGGTGCTAAATTAGATGATATTGAATTAGATAGTTATTTGCTGAAAATGGGAAGGAAAGATGGAGATTTTCGATACTTTATTGTCTATAGAAATTATTTAAATATCTTATCTTATAATTGCTCTAACTATTATGGATTATCAGTGGGATTATTAAGTGATAAATTTAAGTAATTTCATAAAGTTATTGTTATTACTAACTTTTTTATCATGTTCTGTTACAAATAATTCAGAAAAAAAAACGTTAGATAAAACTATAAACGATGAAGGCGGATACTTTAAAAAAAAGAATATTCAAATATCATCCCTCGATAGTTATGAGATTGATTTCAAAGTTTCTGAAAAATATTATGAAAGCAATGAACTTTATGGAATGTCTATATCACATAAGTTACTCCCAATTCCGAGTGTTGTGAAAGTAGCTAATCCAAATAATTTAAAATCTTATTTAATTGTAAGAAATTCTTATTCAGATGAAAATAAACGACTATTAGTGAGTTCTGAAATTGTTGAATTATTAGATGTAAATTCAAATATTTATATCGAATTTCTAAAAGAAGAATCATTAATCTTAAGAAAGGTCGATGAATCAAAAGAACTTAGCAAAGTTAAATTAGACTCCACAACAATATCATTTGAAACACTTGAAGGTGATCAGGATGGTTTAAGTTCAAAGTTAAATTATGAAAAAATTGAGGAGATAGAATTAAAGAAAAAAAAATATGAAGGGCTTATTCTTATTGGTAAATATGATAATTTAACCTCTGCTAAACTTAAGACGAACAAAATTAAAAACCTGGGGCTGTTTTTTGAAGATATAGATGATCAAATTGCTGTTTTTTCTGGCCCATTTAAAAACAATGATATAAATCTTAAATTAGATTTTCTTTTAAGAAATGGATACCAGAATGCCCAAACATACCCTTAAATCAATACTTTTTCTGTTAATTTTACTTTTATCAAAGCCTTTATTTGCAATTGATAGCATTGCAGAAACTGCCTTAGTTATGGATATCTCCACAGGAGAAATCTTACTTGATAAGAACTCTGATAAACGAACCTTCCCCTCAAGTATGACAAAAATTATGACCGTATTAGTTGCTTTTGAAAAAATTAAGAATGGAACCCTTTCTATGGATCAAGAATTTCTAGTCAGTAAAAAAGCATGGAAAATGGGTGGTTCGAAAATGTTCATAGAGGTAGATAAGAAGATAAAAGTATCTGATCTTCTTTTAGGCATCGTGGTTCAAAGCGGGAATGATGCCTCTATAGCTTTAGCTGAGGGCATTTCTGGCTCTGAGGATACTTTCGCCATAGAGATGAATAATTTAGGAGAGAAAATTGGCTTAAATGGATCTAATTTTGTAAATAGCAGTGGCTGGCCTGATGATAATCATTATACAACAGCTAAAGACCTCGCTTTGATAGCAAAATATACTGTGGAAAATCATCCTGAGTTATATCAGATGTATGCATTAAATGAATTTACTTACAATAACATAAGACAAGATAATAGAAATCCCTTGCTTTTAACTTTTGATGGGGCTGACGGCTTTAAGACCGGTTATACAGAAGCTGCTGGATATGGGATTGTTGGATCAGCAGAAAAAGGGGGCAGGAGAATAATAATAGTTTTAAATGGGTTAGACTCATCAAGATCAAGAGCCCAAGAGTCCCTTAGACTTATGGATTGGGGTTTTAATAATTTTGAATTGGTTAATTTTTTCAATAAGAACGATCTTGTTTTTGAGGCAAATACATGGTTAGGCAGAAAAGAAAAAGTAAATTTAATAACTTTAAAAGAGATTAAGGTGAGTATTCCAAAGGCACAATTATCCTCAGCAAATGTAGATGTATTAATCGAAGAGCCAATACAAACGCCAATCAAAAAAGGTGAAACAATTGCCAATCTTCAAATTTCTTATGCAGATAAAAAGATAGTATTCCCCTTAGCTGCAGGAGGGGATGTTGAACAAAAAGGCTTTTTTTCTAGGATTACTTCAGCACTGTATTATATAGTCTTAGGCTCTAATTAATTAAGAATAATAATTATGAAAATTATAAGCTTTGAAGGATTTGAATATTCGGGAAAATCTACTCAGATTAAATTATTAAAAGCCTACCTAAAAAAAAATAAAATAAAATCAACTTTTACCAGAGAGCCAGGAGGATTTAAGCAATTAGAGAAAATTAGAAAAATTATACTTGACTCAAATTTTGATAACTTAACTTTAATTTTATTTTTTTTTGCTTCACGTTTTGCTCTTTTATCTCAATTGAAATCAAATGATTTAATTTTTTTTGATCGTTTTTTTGACTCTACTTTTGCATACCAGAAATATACAGCTAAAGATAAAAATCTTATTCTTAATTTGATTAACCAAATTGATAAAAAGTTTATTCCCAAAGTAACCTTTTATTTCAAAATTAATAAAAATACGCTCACTCAAAGAAAAAAGTCAGCAGGAGAGAGAAATAATTTTGACAAGAAATACTACAATCAATTCTCAAGAATTCAAAAAAACTATGAAGAAATTGGAAAAATGAATTTAAGCAACAGGAAGTTTGTAATTATTGATGCTAATAAAGACAAAGAAGAAATTCATAATAATATTTTAACAAATTTAAAAAAATGGAAATTAATCAAATAATTAAAAAGATTTATTCTGAGAAAGAGGGTTTATTCTTAATTGAGAATAACAATCTTGAAAATATCGATTTGATAAGAGAGGAAATTAAAAATATTTTTTATGAAAAACAGTATGAAATAGATACTTGTTTTTTTGAACTAAAGCCTGAAACAACGAATAAATTTATATCCATAGACCAAATTAGAAAATTAAAAAAAGAATTTCTTCATACGAACGTTTTAAATTTAAGTAAAGTAATTTTGATAAAAGAAATAAACGATTTAAATAATAATTCTATTAATGGCTTATTAAAACTTATTGAGGAGATTCCTCAAAAAACTTTTTTTATTTTTTGCACCACTAATCTTTTAAAGATTCCTAAAACAGTTCTATCTAGATCTCGAATACTTCGCCTTAATGATTATCTAGAAAATGATAAATTAGAAGATCTGGCCCATAATATAATTCACCAAAACCAGAATATATCAGAGGACGTAATTCAAAATCTGGTTGATTCATTTATATCTTTAAATCGAATTGACTTTTTTGAGCATGTGAAACTATTCACCAAAGATCAAATAGATATTTGTTCAGTAATTTTTTTAAAAGTCCTAAATTTTAATTTAAAAAAATTTATTGATAACAAAAAATTATATAAGTACTTATGTGATCTTCATTCTGGTTATCTCTATGATGTCAATGAAAGTAAACAATTTAATACATTGACTAATGACTTAATTGCTATTTATTTTACCAGATTACAGACAAATTTAATCAAATATGGAAAATAAATTTTATACTACGCCCATTTATTACGTAAATGACAAACCGCATATTGGACATGCTTATACTTCTATTTCAGTAGATGTATTAAAAAGATTCCACAAATTAAAAGGCATTGATACATATTTTTTAACAGGGACTGATGAACATGGCCAAAAAGTTGAAAAAGCAGCTCAAGATAAAAATATTGATCCCAAAAAGTTTACCGATCAAGTCTCTGAAAATTTTAGAGCGTTATCTGATGTATTGAATTTAGACAATGATGACTTTATTAGAACAACGGAAGAAAGACATAAAACTTCTGTTCAAAATTTATGGCAAAGATTAATAGACAATGACGAAATTTACCTTTCAAAATATGCCGGTTGGTATTCTGTTAGAGATGAAGCATTTGTAGCAGAAAATGAAATAACTGAAGTAAACGGAATTAAATTTAATTCTTTTGGATCTGAATTAAGTTGGGTAGAGGAGGAGAGCTATTTTTTTAGATTATCTAAATGGCAGAATAGACTTTTAGAACTATATGATGAGGTACCAGACTTTGTTCACCCTAAATCTCGATTAAATGAAGTAAAAAGTTTTGTGTCTGGGGGGCTTAGAGACCTTTCAGTTTCAAGAACAACCTTTAATTGGGGTATAGATGTGCCAAAGGCTGACAAGCATATTATGTATGTTTGGTTAGATGCTTTGACGAATTACATATCTGCTCTGGGATTTCCAGATCAGAATAATGATAAATATAAGTCTTTTTGGCCAGGTATACACGTTGTAGGTAAAGATATACTAAGATTTCATGCTGTTTATTGGCCTGCTTTTTTAATGGCAGCCGACCTTCTACCTCCTAAACAAGTAGTAGCTCATGGATGGTGGACCAATGAAGGGGAAAAGATCAGCAAAAGTTTAGGTAATGTCATTGATCCTATTGAGTTAATAAATTTATATGGTCTCGATCAATTACGTTATTTTTTGATGAGAGAGGTTCCTTTTGGTAATGATGGTGATTTCTCAAAAGATGCCATGATTAATAGAATAAATGGAGATTTATCAAACAATTTTGGGAACTTAATTCAAAGGGTATTAAGTTTTATTTTTAAAAACTCAAATCAAACTATTGATTTTACTGATGAAATTTTAAAATTTGATATTTATAAAAACATTATCTCCTCAGAAAGTAAACTTTTTGAATTGATGGAAAAGTACAGTTTTGATGGTTATCTAAAGGTAATCTTTGCTCATTTAAATGATTTAAACACATTTGTGGACAGATCAGCACCATGGGAACTTAAAAAGACTGATCAGATTAAAATGAAAGAGGTTCTTGATCAAATCTCTATATGTATATTAAAAATCACTCAATTACTGGCTCCTTTTATCCCAAATGGAGCGGAGCGAGTCTATTCAATTTTTGGATTAGACAGCTCTTATCTTAGTTTTGATAAGTTCAACGATATTATAGAAAAAAAAACTATCAAGATATCTAAGCCTGAGCCGATATTTATGAGGATTGATGGTTAAAATATAGTGTTAACCGATGCTCATGTTAATTTCTCTCATAAAGATCTAATAAACTCTGTAGATAGATTAATTAAAGAGGGAATAGAAGAGGGTGTCTCTAATTTCTTAGCAGTAAACTCGAATTTATATGAATTTGACACTGACTTTAATTTAATTGAAAATTTTGATTGTGTGGATTTAACTATTGGCCATCACCCATGTCTTTGTAATGAGGTTGACGATGATAATTTCAGAAAAATTTTTGATGATAAAATTTCAAAAAATAGAAAAAAAATAAAAGTAATTGGCGAGACTGGCTTAGATTTTAGCTATGACGTAAGTGCTATAAATCAGATTAAATCTTTAAAATTACACATTGAATTTGCTATTAAGTACGAGCTTCCTATATTACTCCATGTTCGAGAGGCATTTGACGAAACATTGAAGATAATCTCAGATTATAAATCAGAACTGAAAACAATTCTTGTGCATTGTTTTACCGGCAATGATGACGACGCTTATAGACTCATGGATCTTGATTGTTATTTTTCTATAACGGGAATTATGACCTTCAAAAATGCTAATAAACTTAGAGAAACAATTAAAAAACTACCGAAAAATAAGATTTTCTTTGAGACTGATGCTCCATATTTAACACCAGTACCAATGAGAGGTAAACTCAATGAGCCTTCTTTCTTAAAATATATAATTGAATATTATTGCAATCTGACAGAGTCAAATTTTAGTGAGATTGCAAAAATCTCAACCAATAATTACAAGAGATTTATAAAATGTCAGATCTAAAAGTTACAATATTAGGATGTGGATCTAGCTTTGGAGTGCCCTTATTTCACAATATTTGGGGTAAATGCGACCCTAATGAGCCCAAAAATATTAGAACTAGGCCTTCTATTTTTCTTCAAAAAAATGGAAAAAATTTGCTAATTGATACAAGTCCTGACCTAAAACAACAATTACTTAACAACAAAATAAACAATATAGATGGTGTTTTTTACACCCATGAGCATGCTGATCACACGCATGGTATAAATGAACTAAGATCAATAAACCTCATACACAAGAAGATAATACCGTGCTACGGGAGTGATAAGACAATGGATAATATTGTTAATAGCTTTAATTATCTATTTAAAAATACTAATAAAAGCTATTATCCAGCTATTCTTTCCAGGAACCCGTATCCATCAGAAGAATTTGAATTATTTGGCATAAAAATAAGATTAATTAGACAAAACCATGGAGATATAGATTCTGTTGGTTTCATATTTGATAATAAAATTGCCTATAATTTAGATGTAAAATATTTTTACGATCAGGAGAATTATTTCAAAAACATTGAGAATATTGATCATTGGATTGTTGGATGTCTAAGAATTGACCCACACATTTCTCATGCTTCATTGGCTGATGTTAAAAATTGGCTTGATATTGTTAAGCCTAAAAAGGCT
>JAQWPC010000132.1:0-9356 GCA_029245555.1 Alphaproteobacteria bacterium | reverse complement strand
TCTTGAGATGCCTTTGTGGTGAATTTCTTGTAATGCCTGTTTGCCTATGAAATTTACATCACCGTTTAAAGCAACCAAACGATCAAGCCCTACTTCAAATGGATTGGTATGGATATCTGCATCTGCATGATATGAAAGCATACCTCCTTCAATTCGTCGTATGCTAGATGTGTGCCCAGGTTGCAGTCCAAATGCTTTACCTGTTTCCATAATCATTTCCCACAATCGATCACCTTGGCTGCCATCTCTTAAATAGATTTCATACCCGAGCTCACTAGACCAGCCTGTTCTGGAAATAACTAAAGGAATGCCATCTAAGTCAAATTCTTTTAACCAATAATATTTTAAATCTCGAATACTTTCTCCAAATAATTTAGCTGCAATTTCACCAGACTTAGGTCCTTGCAGTTGAAGGGGGGAGACATCTGGCTCCGTAATGTTTACATCTAAACCTGAATTAACAGCTACCCCTTGAGCCCATAAGAGAATGTCACTATCTGATAGAGAAAGCCAAAAATGATTTTCTCCGAGACGAAGAAGAACGGGGTCATTTAAGATTCCACCTTTTTCATTGGTAATTAATACATATTTACATTGGCCTACGGCTAATTTTGATAAGTCTCTGGGAGTTAGGAGTTGAATAAACTGATATGCATCTGGGCCTGTGATTTCAACTTGTCTCTCGACAGCTACATCGCACAAAATGGCATCATTAACTAAATTCCAAAAATTTTGCTCAGGATTGCCAAAATCACGAGGAATATACATATGGTTGTAAACAGAAAAACCTGTGGCACCCCATCGAACTGTTGCATCAAAGTAGGGTGATTTTCGAATTTGTGTACCAAAACCAAAGTTTTTATTAGTCATTCATGCTCCTCTTAATTAATAAACAAAAACACTAGATTAATTTAAAACTACGAACAAGTCTTGAAAAACAGAAGTTATCAAAGTTTTTTTTGGTTTATGACAACATCAACTAAAACAGCAATGAGTAAATTGAGCATGGTGATTCCACAAATAATGATGAAACTAAAGATATATATCCAAGCCCACCAATACAGATCTTGGAGAGGCAACATCACCTGTTCCCAAGAAGATAGAGTTAAAACTTGAAATAGAGTAATCATCGCAGTACCCACATTTCCCCAACGGGATGGCATGTCTTCGCTAAATAAAATGGATCCGATAGTTGCATAGATATACAAGATAATAAATAAGAGCAAACTCACATAAAAAACACGTTTGACAGATTGCAATAACGCCTCGATGATCATTTTTAATTCAGGAATAACAGAAATAATGCGAAGTACTCTAAAAACACGTAACAATCTTAGTAATAAGAAACTTGAATTATTTGGAATAGGTATGAGCGAGATACAAACAATGATGGTGTCAAAAATATTCCATCCGTTTTTAAAAAATTCAGATTTTTTAGGTTCACCAATAAAACGAATTGTGATTTCTACAACAAAGAAAATAGTAATGGAATAATCTAATAAGTTTATGATTTGATTAGTAACATCAGATAGTTCATAGGTATTTACTCCAATGGTAAAAGCATTGAAAATGATAATTGTTATAACTAAGAATTGAAAAAACCTACTCTCTTTAAGCTGATAAAAGATTTTATTCATAATATGCCTATTAATTTCAAGTTACCTAAATAGGTACATTTAAAAACAACTTTAATTACTGCTCCAATTTACTAAAAACATTGCTTCATTTCTTCGAAGGTGTGGGAGAGTAAAAGGTCCATTATATGTTGCTTTAATCGCAGGTCCTTTGATTTCAATTTTGGCTTGATCTAGTGAATTTTTAAGAATTTCAGCATGTTTTAAAAAATTTTTATCTGAAGCAAAGCCAGAATATTGAATTACAGCGAAATAACCTTCATCAATACTCGCTATTTCAACCGAACCATCCGCTGGCAGCGGAGCTGAGGCAAGATCAAAACGTGAAGGGAGGTAGAATTGCATAACCATTTGCCCTTCATCTGGCAACATGGTAACAGGAGTGGTCATTTCAATTTTAGTGGCGTTTTGATTGTTACCAGAGATATATTTAAATAGTTTTTGAAAACCGCTATTCGATCCTTGGAACCTTGTTTGAATAACTATTCGTTCTTCATAAAATCGAACTTCAAAATTATCACCCTTCTGCATAATTTTATATGAAGACTCTTCGTAAGCCATGCTATTTTTTATCATAAACAACAACACAATTAAGTATTTAATCATAATTTTTCTCCACCCTTTAAGCTATCTCCCCAAACCCGATCATCTCTCGGAATCCAGCCGTTTATTTCTTCTCGCTTATTCATCGATATACTCACTTTATACATTGTTGGAGTGACTTCTAAAAGATTTACTGTTTTAGGGGATTTGATTATCCCTTTTTGAATAGTGAACCATGAGTCAGGGTCATAGGAATTAGTCGCATATAATTCTATATCTTCTAAAACTAGCAAGGTTCTTTTTCGAGTTAATTGATTATGGTAAATCCAACCTTGAATACCATTAAAAAGCTCGATGCGATACCAGTCAATATAAGTACTTCCCGTGCTTTGATGTTCATCAATTACTTTTACTGGTAAGCCTTTGTGAGTTAAGAAAAATTTTTCAGTTTGCTCTTTAAAGTCTTTCAGGTCTGGATAATGTCGCAACCAAGACTCACTTTTTGAGAGTGATTTATAGTAAGGAATATGGCTATTTGCAAAACTATTTAAAGAGAAAAGAAGGATGAATAAAAATTTTAAATAGTATGATCTTATATTTAAAGCTTTTTTATTCATTGTAGAATACATGTTAAAATAATAAAATAATATTTATAGTATTAATAAGTGTATGCTTTTATTAGTTAACCAAAATGAGTAAGTTTCAAGTTGAATATTACACAGAAATAATAAAACTCATAAAAAAGATTCAAAAAAATCAAAATAACAAGATTATCAAAACAGCTAACCTAATCAAAAAATCCTATTTAGAAGGAGGTATGCTGTATCTCTTTGGAACTGGACATTCACATATGCTCACAATTGAAGCTTTTTTTCGAGCGGGAGGCTTTGCTGCTGCCTGTCCTATTATTGATAAAAGAATAGATTTTTCTCATGGTGCTCGTAATTCGACAAGCCTTGAAAGATCAAAGGGTATTGCAAAAAAGATTTTACAAAAATATGAATTTAAAAAGAAAGACATCTTTATGGTCCTTTCTAATTCGGGAGTAAATCAAGTTCCAGTTGAGGCAGCCCTTTATGCCAAATCGAAAGACATGACAGTAATATCTATTATCTCCTACGAATATAGTAAGGTCGCTCCTCTATCCAGCTTACAGAAAAGACTCTTTGAAATTAGTGATCTTTATATTGATAACCATATACCTGCTGGAGACGCCCTAGTTAAAATTAACAAAGAACTTAAAGTGGCCCCAGGATCAACAATTACAGGAGCGTTTATAATAAATAGTATATTAGTTGAATTAGCCGGAAAGCTCGCTAAAGAAGAGAATATTCCATTTTACATAAGTTCTAATATGCCTAACTCTAAAGAAAATAATTCTAAACTAATAAAAACATTCTCTAAAAAGATACCCCATCTATAAATGGGTAACTATTTATGTATAGATGCAGGTACAAGCATAATAAAAGTAGTTGTTTTTGATAATAATTTTAAAATTAAATTTAAATTATCCTCTCCAAATAAAATTATTACTGACAACTTAGGCAAGTCTGAAATTGATATGAATTTATTTTGGGAGATAACTTCTAAGCTTATAAAAAAAGCAATACAAAAATCTAATTTTAAACGTAAAGATATTATATCTGTAGGAATAACAGGAAATATGGTTGGTGTTTGGCCAATTAATGCCAATGGAGCGCCAACTAGAAATGCTATTTTATGGAATGACGCAAGAAGTAAAAATATTTTTGACTCAATAAAAAAATCTAATTCTAAAATTTATGAAAATATTTTTGAATTAAGTGGCTCAATTGTACAGTTTGGATGCACAATTCCTGTGATTAAGTGGTTAGAAAAAAATGAAAAAAATAAACTAGCTAAAACAAAATATTTTTTAACATGTAAAGATTGGTTAAGATTTAAATTAACCAATACTATAAATAATGATTTCACAGAAAGAGCAGTGGGGCCAGGAAACATCTATACTGGCGAATTAAGCGAAAAGATATTTAAGCTCTTAAAATTAAATATAAAAAATTTTAAAAAATTTCCTACTATTAAAAATTCTGATGAAATAGCAGGCTATATCACAAAATCAGCCTCATCTATGACTGGTATCAAAGAAGACACTCCCGTAATTATTGGAGCTGGAGATGTTCCCGCAACTGCCATTGGTGTTGGAGCTATCAAAAATGGTATCACATCAACCATAATTGGTACCACTTGTCATAACTATCTAGTTTGTGATAAGCCAATGTTTAAGCCAAAAAATACAGGATTATTATTTTATACTCCTAATCGACAGTGGTTAAGAACAATGATCAATGTTGCAGGAACAACAAATTTTGATTGGGTAATAGAAAATTTTTATAAAGACCAACTACTCACCAAAGATAAAATTCAAATTATTAAAGATTTTGAAAAAAGCACTAACCTAAAAAGTATTCGTAATAGCGATCTAATTTTTCTTCCCTACTTAAACTATGGAGGCAGTATTTCTCCTTTTTTCAATTTAAATACAAAAGCAGAGATATTTGGCATACTTCCTCATCATACAAGAAATGACATACTTTTATCAGCCTATGAAGGACTCGCTTTTTCTATACGAGATTGTTATGAGTCTCTTAAAATAAAATTGAATACTCTTCATTTATCGGGAGGGGGGTCAAGCAGCAAAATATTGCCACAAATTATTTCAGATATACTTAAAGTTAAAGTTGCTATTCCCGAGGGGTCTGAATTTGGAGCAAAAGGCGTAGCTTATCTCTCAGCTATTGCTTTGGGCAAATATAAGTCTTATGAAGATGTAATCTCTAAAAACCACAGAACAAAAAAAATATTTTTACCTAATAGAAATTTAAAATCTTATTATGATCAAAAGTACCTCAAATATACAAGATTAAGGAAAGCTTTAGAGAAGATTTGGTAAATTAAATAGCCAATCAAGGTGTTTTATTACCATATTAGACCATTCAAATTGAACTATTTTCTAATTTTTTTATTTTTAAAGAATAAATTTTTTCTCTATAATTCATAATTTATATAGGAGGAAAATTATGAAAAAGATTTTAAGTATTTTATTTGTAACTCTTGCTATCCCATTTACGATTTCACCTGTAAATGCAGCAACTGAGGTTACTTTTTGGCATATGGAAGGTGTGCCTCATCGTGTAGAGAGAATTCAAACTCTTATTGACGAGTTTAACTCTGCAAACCCTGATGTTATGGTAACACAAGAAGTTCAAAATTGGGGAGAGATTTATGCTAAAGCTCCGGCATCTGTTGCCTCTGGAACAGCTCCAGAAATTTTGGTAGGAATCCCAGATTTTACACCAATACTTGCTGAAATGGGTGCGGCTCAACCTGTTGACGATTTCATTTCAGAGTTAGATGCAAAGTATAGTTTTTACGATAAAGCTCTCGACCAATATACCTATAATGGTCATACTTGGGCTGTTCCCTTATGGAATATGGCAATATCAGTTTGGTATCGCAAAAGTGTTTTAGAAGAAGCAGGTGTAGCGCCTCCTAAAACATGGTCTGAATTGCAAGCAGCAGCTAAGGCTCTAACAAAAGATGGTATGTATGGAATTGGACTTCCAGGTAACAAGCAACTTTATACTGATCAAACAATTTATAGCTTCATGGTCAACTCTGGAGCTTCAGAAATATATAATTCTGATGGTAGTTTGAGATTTGATAATGAAGGAACTGTGAAAGCATATGATGCTTATAAGAATTTGTATCAATATTCTGCACCTGATGCTGCAAACTGGACGTGGGGAGAAGCCGAAGCTTGTTTTGCAAGTAATGGATGTGCGATGATACTTCAATTCACCGTAATTGGGACATATGACTCTCAAGCTGAGGGTGATGCAGGAGATTTAGGAGTTATTCAAATACCCTATGCAGATGGCATGGCTGACTCAGCTGGTACAGTCTCATATGTAAACTCTGCTATGATTATGACTGATGATGCGGCTAAAATGGATGCCTCCAAGCGCTTCCTTAGCTATTTAATGGAGCCCGGTAATTATGGTCGTTTCATTAATATGGAGCCTGGTCTTTTCTTACCTGTCACTGAAGCAGGCAGTAAAGACGAGACTTATTGGAATGATCCTGTAGCTGTAAAATATAAATCTCAAATAGAAACTATGCTTGATAATTCAACCAGGGGTAATTTATTTGGATTTACAAATGGCAATACTTTTACCAGTATTGCATCTATCTCAGCACAAAATCTTCTATCTCAAACTCTTCAGTTGGCGATTATTGATGGACAGGAAGCAGCTTCTGCTGTTTCAGAGGGTCAATCAATTATGACTGAGGCTATTGAATAGAAATTAATCTTTAATTTTTTAAAAGCACCTTTTTTAAGGGTGCTTTTATCTTATGAATCTACAAAATAAAGAGGGATGGCTTTATGTTATGCCTCTTTTATTTTGGCTAGCCTTCGCTATTTGTGTTCCTTTATATATCGCAGTCGAGCTTAGTTTTTTTGATGTTAAAATAATTGGAACTGAAGGCAAGTATGTCGGTCTTAAAAATTATATAAAATCGCTTACATCATCTAAGTTTCCTAAAGCTCTAAGTAACAGCGTTCTATGGGTAATTGCAAATGCCATAACCCAAACCTTTTTTGCTTTTTTGATAGCTTTAACGTTAAACAAAAATTTTACAGGTGTAAAAATTGCAACAAACTGGATTATATTATCTTTCATAATTCCAACTGTTGTGATTGTTGTTATTTGGAAACTGATGCTAAGTAGTAGTAGTGGAATTGTAAATTCTCTTCTCATACAATTTCATATTATTGAAAAACCTATTGGTTTTTTCAGTAGTTCAACAAGTGCTTTTATCTCATTAGTATTAATAAATTCTTGGAGATGGAGTCCTTTTTTAGCTTTAATAATTCTTTCGGGTTTAAAAAGTATCAATCAGGAAATATATGATGCATCAAAAATTGATGGAACAAGCTTTTTTTCTGAATTTTTCTATATCACACTACCTCAACTCAAAGGTGTTTTATTTGTCTTAGGATTAGTAGGAACGCTCCTCTCTTTTAATGTTTTTGATATTATCTGGCTTATTACCAAGGGAGGTCCCTCAAGTGCAACCACAACTCTACCCTTATTGATTTATGAAACGGCTTTTACTAAATTTAGAATAAGTCAGGCTGCAGCATTATCAGTAATTACTAGTTTTATTTTATTAACTTTTTCAATTGTATTCATCAAAGTTATGGGAAGAGATAATGACGATGAATAGAAAAAAATTCATACTAGCTTTACCATTAAGCATTATTTTTGTTATTTTCTTTTTCCCTTTCTTTTGGATTATTAGTTCTGCTTTTAAATCTCCTCAAGAAATCATTCAAAAAACTTCTACTATTATTCCAAAGTCCTTTACATTTGAACACTTTAACAAAATACTGTTTTCATCAGATTTTCTAATCTACTTAAAAAATAGTCTGATAGTTTCTTTTACTTCAATGCTAATTGCCGTATTTCTTTCGATCTTAGCCGCTTATGGATTGCATAAGTTAAAATTTTATGGAAATAAATTAGTGGAGAGGGGTCTCTTAATTACCTATGCGTTTCCAGGTGTAATCCTTTTGATTCCAATGTATTTAATGCTTGGAAAAATGGGCCTTTTAAATAGCTACTTTGCCTTAATATTAATTAATGTCACTTTTTCCACTCCCTTTGCTGTTTGGATGCTAAAAGCTTTTTTTAAAACAATACCTGTAGACATTGAAGAGGCGGCAATGATTGATGGTGCATCTAGGTTAACTGTGCTCTTTAAAATTATCTTTCCTCTTGCCCTGCCGGGTATTGCTAGTGTTTCTATTTTCTGTTTTATTATATCTTGGACTGAATACATGTTTGCATCAATTATGATAAGCGGTGATGATTTGAAAACACTACCGGTGGGGTTAGCGGGAATTGTTGGGCAATATCAAATTGATTGGGGATTTCTTTTAGCGGGAGCTACTTTAGCTAGCTTACCAGTAATAATCTTATTTGTCTTTGTCGGTAAATATTTTGTAAGTGGCCTAACTGATGGAGCGGTGAAATCATGAAAATTAAAGGAAATATTATTAACCACAACCAGTCTTACAATGGGGAGATAGAATTTAGTGAGGTAATTGAGAATATCAAAAAATTAGAGGGATCATTTGAGGACTATATTATTCCTGGATTTGTTGATTTGCATTGTCATGGTGGGAATGGATATGAGGTAATGGAAGGCTGGGGCTCAATAACTGAATTATCAAAATACCACCTCCTTCACGGGACAACATCTATAGCTCCAACTACATGGACTGAAACATCGGATAAAACATTTTCTGCACTCAAAGGGTATAATGAGGAAATAGAGAATTATAAAAATATAATTGGGATACATCTTGAGGGACCCTTCATTAATCCAAATAAACTAGGAGCCCAACCCCCCAAAACATCTAAGCCCGATATAAAATTTCTAGAGGATTTAATGACTATAGCTAATATTAGAATTGTTACATTAGCGCCTGAAGTTGAGGGTATCGAAAAAATTATTAAATTTTTACATCAAAAAAAAATCAATATTCAGTTTGGCCACTCTCTGGCAGAATATAATGAATGTATAAATTTTATGGATGATTATCACATTGGATTTACCCATTTGTATAATGCCATGAGTGGAAATGATCATAGAAATCCTGGAGTGTTAGCAGCTGCACTTAACAAAGGCAAATATGCTGAGATTATTTACGATAAGCATCATGTAAGTACCCCCTCATTTCAAATTGCTAAAAAATCTATACCCTTTCTGTACACAATTACGGACTCTATCGGAGTAAGTGGATTGATAGATGGGGAATATAATTTCGCTGGTGCTAATATTGAAAAAAGATCTGGGACGGTCAAAATAAAAGGCGAAGACACACTTGCTGGTAGCATAGTAACAATGGAAAAGACTTTTTTGAATTTACTAGAGGCAAATTGCACTCCTCAAGAAGCTGTCAGTTTAACAAGCTATAATGCTTCAAAATATCTGAGTGAAGATAGCTTTGGAGAAATTTCAGTTTCAAAAAAAGCTAATTTTTTAATTCTGGATAAAAATTTTAACATAAAATCTGTCTATCTGTATGGCAAAGAAATATCTCGATAAATCTATAGATTTCAAGAGTCTATA
>JAQWPC010000094.1:0-6632 GCA_029245555.1 Alphaproteobacteria bacterium | reverse complement strand
GTTGGTATTAATTTTCATGAAAATCCAAGTATCGTTCATTATTATGATCAAGAATATGATAATATTAAGTTTATTGATGGTATGATTTTTACAGTCGAGCCTATGATCAATGCAGGAAAATATCATTCAAAAATACTTGCTGATGGGTGGACAGCTGTGACAAAAGATAAAACACTTAGTGCTCAATACGAACATACTGTATATATAAATGGTGATAATATTGAGATTCTAACTGAATCTCCAAATGGGGTTTTTTATAGTTGATACCTAGATACTCAAGAAAAATAGTCAAAGATATTTGGGAAGACCAAAATAAATTTCAAATATGGCTTGATTTAGAAATTTTAGCCTGTGAAGCAATGGAAAGCCTTAGTCAAATCCCTAAAGGCACAACCAATAAAATTAAAAAGAAGGCTCATTTTAAAGTTAAAGAAATAGAAAAAATTGAAGAAAAAACTAAGCATGATGTTATTGCCTTTTTAACAAATGTTGCAAAATATGTTGGACCAGAGTCTAGGTTCATCCATAAAGGTCTTACATCTAGTGATATTTTAGATACTTCTTTTTCAATTCAACTACACCAATCTTCTCTAATTATCCAAAAAGGATTGGAAGAACTAGGTAGAAAACTACTTTCATTAGCGAAGAAGCATAAATACACAATATGCATCGGTAGAAGTCATGGCATCCATGCTGAGACGTCTACGTTTGGTCTTAAAATTCTTGGGTATTATGAAGAAAATAAAAGGAATTTAGTAAGAATTAAAAAATCAATCGAACAGATAAAAACAATTCAAATGTCTGGACCAGTTGGTACATATTCTAATATTGATCAGCGAGTAGAAAAAATTGTAGCAAAAAAATTAAAGTTCAAAATAGAACCAGTATCAACCCAGATAATACCTAGAGATAGACATGCAGAACTATTTAGCAGTTTTTCAATTATAGCTAGCTCACTTGATAGATTAGCTACTGAAATAAGACATCTTCAAAGAACCGAGGTACTCGAAGTAGAAGAAGGTTTTGGAAAAGGTCAAAAAGGAAGCTCAGCTATGCCTCATAAAAAAAATCCAATTCTTTCTGAAAATATATCTGGATTAGCAAAAGTTATCAGATCTTTAGTCATTCCTGCTTTGGAAAATATTACTACTTGGCATGAGCGTGATATAAGTCATTCAAGTGTTGAAAGAATTAATGCTCCAAACGCAACCATAACCCTTGACTTTGCTATTCAACGAATGATTAATGTAATCTCCAACTTAGTAGTTCATGATAAAAATATGATTGCTAATTTAAACCAACTTAAAGGCCTACCTTATTCTCAAAACGTTCTAATATTTTTAATAGAAAGTGGTGTTTCTAGAGAGGACTCATATAAAATTGTACAAGATTGTGCTTTAAAGACTTGGAGTGGGGATAAAAGTTTTAAGGAAAATTTATTAAATCATGCAATTCTCTCAAAATTTAATTTTTCTAAAAAAATTGACCTAATTTTTACAAACAAAAATCTTTTTAGAAATGTTGACCTAATATTCAAGAGGATTAAATAATGTCATCAAAAATGAAAAAACTTTATGAGGGGAAAGCTAAAATAATTTATAGTAAATCGCCAAGTCAAGTTGTTGCTAAATATAAAGATGATGCAACTGCTTTCAATAATTTAAAAAAGGGCTCTATTAAAAATAAAGGGATAATTAATAATATTATATCTGCTTATTTATTTGAAATAATAAATCACTGTGGAATACCAACGCATTTCATTAAAAGAATTGATCAAAAATCTCAACTTTTAAAGAAAGTGGATATTGTCCCAATAGAGGTTCTTGTAAGAAATTATTTTGCCGGATCGCTGTCTAAAAAATTTGATGTTAAAGAAGGCACTAAATTATCTGATACACTTATAGAATATTGTTTGAAGTCAGATAAGCTTGGGGATCCTCACATTAGCACTGAACATATTTTAAATTTAGGTTTGTGTGAGTTAAGCGAACTCGAACTCATAGAGGAATATTCACTTAGAATAAATGACGTATTAAGAGGAATTTTCTATACTATTGGAATTAATTTAATTGATTTTAAATTGGAGTTTGGGATTTGTAAAAAAACTAAACAATTGATATTAGCAGATGAAATTTCTCCAGATACGTGCAGACTTTGGGATCTTAAAACAAATAAGAAGCTCGATAAAGATAGATTTAGAAGAGATTTAGGGAATGTAGAGGATGCTTATTTGGAAGTATTAGAAAGATTAAATTTAAATTTAAAATGAGAATAAAAATTTTGATACGTCTCAAAAGCCAAATATTGGAGCCTCAAGGAAAAGTAATTGAAAAATCTTTGTCAAACCTTGGTCTAAGTAATTTAACCAATATTAGACAAGGTAAACTAATTGAATTAGACATCTCAGATAAACTTTCAGAAGTAGAAAAAAATGACTTAATCACTTCTGCCTGCAAAAAACTTTTAGTAAATGAAATTATTGAAGAGTATGAAGTTCTTGGATGAGCTTTAAATCTGCGGTTATTACTTTTCCAGGCTCTAATTGTGACCGTGATGCCTTGGTATATCTAAAGATTCTAACTAACGGGGAAGTATTTAATATTTGGCATGAAGAAACTTCATTGCCTAATGTTGATTTAGTAATTATTCCTGGGGGATTTAGCTTTGGAGACTATTTACGCTCTGGGGCGATGGCTGCAAAAAGTAATATTATCTCTGATCTAATTAACCACTCAGAAAAAGGAGGATATATATTAGGCATTTGTAATGGATTTCAAATTTTATCTGAAATAGGTCTATTAAAAGGGGTTCTCATTCAAAATAATAAATTAAAATTCTTAGGTAAAAACTGTTTCATTAAAAAAAAACATAATAATAATTTTAACAAATCAATTAACCATGATCGAATACTTGAAATACCCGTGGCACACAATGAGGGAAATTTTTATTGTGATAGTGATAATTTAAAATACTTGCATGATAATGAATTAATAGCTTTTGAATACTGTGAAGGTAAATATTCTAATTCTGAGTCAAATATTAATGGATCAATTGATAATGTTGCTGGCATCACAAATGAAAATAAAAATATTCTAGGGATGATGCCTCACCCCGAGAGAGCTTTTCAAGATTTTCATAAATCTCAAGATGGAAAATTAATTTTAGACTCAATACTCTCATGAATGAAGATTTAATTAAGCAGCATGGGCTAACAATGGATGAATTTCAAATAATTCAAAATTATTTGAAAAGAGATTTGAGTATTGAAGAACTTGGAATTTTTTCAGCTATGTGGAATGAACACTGCTGTTACAAGACATCAAAAAAATGGTTAAAAAAACTTCCTACAGATAATGCTATAGTCATTCAGGGCCCAGGTGAAAATGCTGGTATTATCGACCTTGAGGATAATGATGGTATTGCTTTTAAAATCGAAAGCCATAACCATCCCAGTTATATTGAACCTTTTAATGGTTCAGCCACTGGTGTTGGGGGGATATTACGTGATATATTTACAATGGGTGCTCGGCCCATTGCTACTCTTGACTCTATTAGGTTTGGAGAAATTACAACAGACAAAACAAAATACCTGTTAAATGGGGTTGTGCATGGTATTGGACATTATGGTAACTGTATAGGTATTCCAAATATTGGTGGTGAATGCGAATTTGACAGAAGTTACGATTTTAATAATCTTGTCAATGCTATGGCCATTGGTCATGTAAAAAATGACTCTATTTTTTATTCCAAGCCAAAAACCATTGGAGGTTTAATTGTTTATATAGGTTCAAAAACTGGCAAAGATGGTATTCATGGCGCAAGTATGGCTTCTGATGTTTTTTCTGAAGATGACGAAGATGATAAAAGACCTTCGGTTCAAGTTGGAGATCCTTTCATGGAAAAACTTCTTATGGAGGGCTGCTTGGAACTAATGTCTTCTGGTCTTATAGAGTCAATGCAAGACATGGGGGCTGCTGGAATCACCTCATCTAGTGTTGAAATGGCATCAAAAGGTGAAGTAGGAGTTTTAATTAACTTGGATAAAATTCCCCTACGTGAACCTCTCTCACCCTATGAAATCTTGCTTTCAGAAAGCCAAGAGAGGATGCTTGCCGTTATAGAACCAGAAAATAATGTTAAGGTTAAGAATATTTTAAAAAAGTGGCAAATTGATTATGAGGTCATTGGAGAAATCACAGACACCCAAAGAGTAGTTTTCTCATCAAATAATAAAAATGTTGTTGATTTGCCTGTTGATATTATTGTCGATGATGCCCCTGAGTACGATCGTGAGTTTCATTTACCAAAAAAAAGAGCTTTTAATGATTTCAATATATTAAATTTAGATATTGAAAATATGATAGATAATCTATTTAAAAATTTAAACTACTTAGATAAAAGTTGGGTGTATAATCAATACGACTCAACAGTCATGGGAGACACCATAAAAGAGCCAGGCCAGTCATCAGGAATTGTCAAGCTTCATGATAGCGATAAAGTTATTGGAGCAACTACAGACTGTAATCCATTATATTTGAGAATAAATCCAGAAAAAGGTATGGAATATACTGTTCTTGAGTCTTTTAGAAATTTAGTTTGTTCTAATTTAAAGCCCCTTGCTATTACAAATAATTTAAATTTTGCGAGCCCACTAGACCCAAATATAATGGGTGAAATAGTACTGTCCATCAACGGTCTTAAGAAATCAGCATCTAAATTAGACACACCAATCGTTTCAGGAAATGTTTCTTTGTATAATCAAACTAACGATAGGCCAATAAAACCTACACCTGTTATTGGGATGGTAGGATCTAATAGAAATTATAAAAATATCAATTCTAATAAATTTCAAAATGAAAATGATCTTATTTTTTTAATTGGCAACAGTATGAAAAAGAACAACAGCCCGTACTTCCTTCAAGACCAACATATAATTCAAAAAGAAAATCAATTTAATGACCTAATTGAAATAGACTATAATCTTGAAAAAGACAATTCAGAGATGCTATTTAATCTCTTTAATCAAAATCTCATAACGTCATGTAACGACATTTCAAGAGGGGGGATATTTTTAAGCTTAATAAAAATGTTACAGAAAAATTATGGATTTAGAATTAATGTTAAGGATAAATTTGATATGTTTTGTGAATATCAAGCAGGATATATCTTCACAATCCGTGAAATAAATTACCCCATGCTTAAAAATGCTTTTGAAGAAAAGAAGTTAAATTATCAAAACTTAGGCAAGGTAACCACCGAAAGTATAGAAATAAATTCTAAAAAGTTTGACTATTTTGATATTATAAATAAGTATCTAAATAACTTTGAAAAGACAATCAACTAATGCCAATTGAACAAACTAAACTAGAAGAGCTAATTAAAAGTAAATTTCCTAATGCTGATATTCTTATTGAGGATTTAGCTGGTGATAATAATCATTATTCAGTATCGATTAAAAGCTCAGCCTTTAACGGACTTAATAGAATTCAACAACACCAATTGGTTTACAAATCTTTAGATGGTTTGATGGATAATGAATTACATGCGATGCAATTAAAAACGAAAGGAACTGAATAATGGAACTTGATGAAAATACGAAAAATCAAATTGAAAATATGATAGGAGAAAATGAAGTGTTTCTCTTTATGAAAGGTAATCCTGATTTTCCTATGTGTGGTTTTTCTTCGGTTGCGAGTGCGATATTAAAAAAATGTGGAGTTGATTTTGGTCATTGCAATGTTTTAGATGATGAAAATATTCGAGAGGGAATCAAGGCTTTCTCAAACTGGCCTACTATTCCACAACTTTATATAAAAAAAGAGTTTGTTGGTGGATGTGATATTATTAAAGAAATGGCTGAGTCTGGTGAACTAATTGAGCTGTTTAATACTAGAGGGATTAAAACAGAATTAAGCTAGATCTATCTAGAGTAAAATTCTACAACTAAGTTAGGTTCCATTTGCACCGGATATGGGACATCAGTCAACTGAGGACCACGAACAAACTTACCTAAGCATTTTGAAATTTCTAACTGAAGATATTCAGGAACATCCCTCTCATTAGAGCTTAATGTTTGAATAATCATTGGAATATTTTGACTATTTTGTTGGAGTGAGATTTCATCTCCGTCTTTAATCTGATAAGACTTTCTATCAACAACTTTACCGTTAACCAATACATGGCCATGACTAACTAACTGTCTAGCTGCAAAAACTGTTGGAGCAAACTTTAATCTGAATACGACGGCATCTAATCTTCTTTCTAAAAGCTCAATTAAGATCTGACTAGTATCTCCTCTTTTTCTAGATGCTTCTTGAAATAATTTTAAAAACTGTTTTTCAGTAATATCTCCGTAATATTTTTTTAGCTTTTGTTTAGCAGCTAACTGAATACCAAAGTCAGAAGGCTTTCTTTTTCTAGCTTGACCATGCTGGCCAGGACCGTACGGTCTTCTGTTAAAAGGACTTTTGGGTCTTCCCCATAAGTTTAGCCCTAATCTTCTGTCAATTTTGTGTTTTGAAGATAATCTTTTTGTCATGAATTGGTGATTTATATAGATTTCGTATTTTAAGTCAATTTTATTTTGTTATAAATTTAAGCACGCCATAGACAGTTTTTAACATTTTTTCATC
>JAQWPC010000127.1:0-1571 GCA_029245555.1 Alphaproteobacteria bacterium | reverse complement strand
TATTGGAAAAAAATCTATTGTTTGTCTGAGAGAGCCTAGCTTAGGTCCTAACTTTGGAATGAAAGGTGGAGCTGCTGGTGGTGGGTACGCACAAGTTGTGCCAATGGAAGAAATTAACCTACATTTTACAGGCGATTTTCATGCTATTACCTCTGCTCATAATCTTTGCTCCTCTCTTATTGATAATCACATTTATTGGGGTAATGAACTAGGTATTGACCAAAGAAGAATAACATGGGGTCGAGTTGTTGATTTAGGCGATAGAGCTCTTAGAAAAGTTAATGTTAATTTAGGTGGTATTTCAAACGGCTTTCCTAGAGAGGATAAGTTTGACATCACAGTTGCTAGTGAAATTATGGCTATTTTCTGCCTTGCTACTAGCATTAAAGATCTCCAAAAAAGAATTGGTGACATTATTATTGCATATAAAAGAGATAAATCCCCGATATATGCAAGAGATGTGAAAGCTGATGGACCTATGACTGTTCTTTTAAAGAACGCTCTGATGCCTAATCTTGTTCAAACTCTAGAAAACAATCCAGCAATTATTCACGGTGGTCCTTTTGCAAATATTGCTCATGGTTGCAACACTGTTATTGCAACACAAACTGGATTGAAGCTTGCAGATTATGTTGTAACTGAAGCAGGATTTGGTGCAGATTTAGGTGCTGAAAAATTCCTTGATATTAAATGTCGAAAAGCAGGATTAAAACCAAATGCTGTAGTTATTGTCGCTACTGTAAGAGCATTAAAATCTCATGGTGGAGTGGAAAAAGCAGATTTGAATACTGAAAATGTAGCCGCTGTTGAAAAAGGTTTTGCTAACTTACAACGCCATATTGAAAATATTCAATCATTTGGATTACAGCCAATCGTTGCTATTAATAGCTTTACTCTTGATACCGAAGCAGAAAGTAAAGTCATCTCTGATGGTTGTGAAAACTTAAAGGTTAAAGCTGTCCTGTGTTCTCATTGGGCTAACGGAAGTAATGGCACTAAAGAGCTAGCTGAAGAAGTTGTAAAAATCGCTGAAACCAGCGATACTTCTAATTTTACCTTTGCTTATGAGGATGATGCATCACTTGAAGATAAAATTCGAGCAGTGGCTCAAAAAATATACCGTGCAGATGATATTGTAATTGATAAGGCTATCAGCGATCAGCTTAAGGGATTTGAAGACAGTGGATACGGAAAATTACCTATTTGTATAGCAAAAACTCAATATAGCTTTTCAACAAATCCAGCACTTAGAGGTGCTCCAACAGGATTTACCGTTCCTGTCAGAGAAGTAAGACTTTCAGCGGGAGCTGGATTTATTGTTGTAGTTACTGGAGCAATCATGACAATGCCTGGGCTTCCAAAAGTTCCTAGTGCTAATTCAATTGTTTTAGATGAAAACGGATTAATTCAAGGCTTATTTTAACATCAATTTTATTCAATATACCTCTGAAATGGGGTATATTGAATTAATGTATTCTAAAACGACAAGAGGAATTACTGTAACAGTAAAGCCTTACTTCTTGGATGATCAATCCTCCCCTCAAGAAAACCACTATGTCTGGGCATACCAG
>JAQWPC010000125.1:0-7181 GCA_029245555.1 Alphaproteobacteria bacterium | reverse complement strand
GTATCAAAATAAGATAATAATTTTTTTAATCTCTTTTTCGAATTATTTAAAAACTTTTTTAATTCTGAGTTGCCAATAAACTCTATTATTAATCTTTTACTTTTAATTTTCAAAATTACTTATCATATGCATTAATAATTTTTTCAACTAGCGTATGTCTACAGACATCACTGCTATTTAAATGGACAAATCCAATATCTTTTACTTTTTCTAATTTTTCCATGGCATCTTGCATGCCGCTTTTGGCATTATCAGGTAAATCTTTTTGACTTAGGTCTCCTGTAATAACCATTTTAGAATTTTGCCCAAGCCTGGTTAAAAACATTTTCATTTGAGTAGATAGAGTGTTTTGAGCTTCATCCAAAATAATAAAAGATTTATTAAGAGTTCTTCCTCTCATAAAAGCCAATGGGGCGATTTCTATTAAATTATTGACCATTTTACGGTCTATTTCTTCTCCAGGCATCATTTCATATAATGCGTCATACAAAGGACGTAGGTAAGGATCAATTTTTTCTTTCATGTCCCCTGGAAGAAACCCTAGCCTCTCCCCTGCCTCCACTGCTGGCCTTGATAAGATTAATCTATTTATCTTGCCCTCCACAAACAGACTAACGGCATACGCTACAGCTAAATAAGTTTTACCGGTACCCGCGGGTCCTACAGCAAAAACAATATCCTTTGATTTCATGAGTTTTAGGAAAATTTCTTGGTTCTTGGTTTTAGGATAAATAGTTTTGAGTTTAGTTGTAATTTGATGTTTCTGATCTTGTTCAATTTGTTCTTTGATGTATGCCGGCTTAGCTAAGTCAATATTATTTTCTATTTCTTCTGCAGAGATATCTTTATTTTTTAACTTCACATATAATCCTTGAATAACATAATAGGCTTTTTCAACAGGATCTCTACTTCCTTTAATCGAGAGAAAATTTCCCCGGGTATAAAGTTTAACTTTAAACTTATCCTCTAAGACTTTTAAGTTTTTATCATGATAGCCAAATAGACTTGAAAGAAATTTATTATCGTCAAATTCTAATTGTTTTTGATGAGAAGAAGTATTAGGAGTAGCCATTAAGCTCTTTCACCTATAAGTGAATGCATTTTAACATCTTTGATTTGAACTGAGATTATTTGGCCAATATGATTTTCTTCTCCCTCAAGTGCAACGCTTTGGTTAAACTCTGATTTTCCTTTTATCTGTCCTTCATGCTTACCTGCACCATCAATTAGGACTTTGACAGTTTTTGTAATAAAATTTCTATTATATTCCATTTGTTGTTCGTCCAATAGCTCTTGTGTTATGGCAAGCCGTTCATCAAGAATATCTTTATTAATTTCTTCTTTATTTGCAGCAGGTGTTCCTGGACGCGGACTATATTTAAAAGAGTAAGAATTCATGTATTTTATACGTTTAATAAGATCAAGTGTATCTTCAAAATCTTTTTGTGTTTCACCAGGAAACCCAATAATAAAATCAGACGATAAAGCTATATTTGGCTTGGCTTTTCTAACTTTTTCAATGATTTCAAAGTAAAAATCTCTGGTGTGTTTTCTATTCATAAGTTTTAAGATTTTATCGGACCCTGATTGAACAGGGAGATGGAGAAAGGGCATTAATTTATGATTGGTGCCATGGAGTTCAATTAAATCATCCGTCATGTTAACGGGGTGACTAGTAGAGTATGTAATTCTTTCTACTCCATTAATCTGGGAAACTGTATCAATCAAGGAAGCTAGGCTATGTGACTGCCCTGATGCGTCTGAACCGTGAAATGCATTTACGTTCTGACCTAAAAGAGTAAATTCCACAACACCTAAATCAACTAGTGACTTTACTTCATCTTCGATCTCGTAAACTGTTCGAGAGTATTCTGAACCCCTCGTATAAGGAACAACACAGAAGTGGCAAAATTTATCACAACCTTCTTGGATAGTCACAAACGCTGATTTTGAATTTTGGGTTCTTTTAATTTGATTTAACGTATCGAATTTTTCGATGACATCAAAATCTGTAATAGATGTTTGGGAGAGATCACTTTTTTGAAGAAAATGATTTAATGATTGAATTGATTGAGGACCAATGACTAAATCAACATAAGGGGCTCTTTTTTGTATTAACTCTCCTTCTGCCTGAGCCACACATCCAGCGACAATAACTTTTTGGTCTTTTTTCCCTTTTTTATTAATTCGACCTAAATGAGAAAAGGTTTTTTCAGTTGCTTTTTCTCTAATATGGCAAGTATTCAAGACTACAAAGTCTGCGTTCAAATAATCATCTGTTGGTTGCATGTTATGAGAAATAAAAATATCTTTCATCTTGTCAGAGTCATAGACATTCATTTGACAACCAAAGGATTTAATAAAAAAGTTCTTAGCTGATGGCATTGAGGGATTTGACAAACAATATTGCGTCTTGGGAGAGCGGGGAGTTTATAGACTTGCTCCCGTAGTAATTTTTTCTTTCATTGTAGATTTTATAGCCTAATTTTTCATAAAGTTTAATAGCAAATTTATTAGCAGAGCCTGTCTCTAGAAATATATTGATGGTTTTTTCTTTTATTTTCAGGTGTTTTTCTAACTCTATCAACAATTTATAACCATAACTTTGGTTTCTATAATTTGGCAATAAAGCGATATGCAAAATTTCAAATTCAATAAGTTTTATATCTTGAAAGATATAATGCCCGATCAACAATCCAATAGGAATTTGATCTTGCTGTATTATTAGATTAAAGGAATTTTCATTTTGAAAATGCTTTGAGATTGAGTCGTTGCTCCAATTTAGTTCTAATTGGCTTTTGAATTGTATCAACCAATCACAAGATTGAGGAATAGAGTAATTAATATTCAAGTATTTATATTATCATAAAATATTAAGAGCACCTTTACTTTTCAATCTCTTATGCCAATATGCCGAATTAGTATTTAATAATCAGTAATTAGTTTTTTTTTAGATCCTATGTCTGATTGTGACTAAAGATGAAAATTTATTAAATGGCCAAGGATCAAAAACTCTATATTAAAAAAAATTCAAGAATTCATGCCTCTGGTCTTTTTGCAAGATCTAATATTGAGACTGGTTCTAGAATAATAGAATATCGTGGACTAAAGATCACAAAGTCCCAATCAGATAAAATTGCTGACGTTCATATTGAAGCTAATAAAAAAGAAGGAAATGTGGGTTCGGTATATATCTTTACTTTAAATGATCGATACGACATTAATGGAAAAGTTTCTTGGAACTTAGCAAAATATATTAATCATTCCTGTGACCCCAATTGTGAGACCGACATAGTAAGAGGCAAAATTTGGATAAGTGCAATTAAAGATATAAAAAAAGGTGAAGAGCTATCATATGACTATGGTTATGATATGCATTACTTTGAAGATCACCCGTGTAGATGTGGTTCAAAAGACTGTGTAGGATTTATAGTAAGAAGTAATTTGCGTTGGCGCGTGAAAAAAAAATTAGCCAAAAAAAAATAATCCTATTAATCTAATATGCTACTCTTAAAGAAAGTCATTAGGAATAATTATGTAGTGTATTGATAAAACAATTCCTGCAGATATTGCTAATCCAAATATCATTTTTAAAAAGTCTTTACCTATAATTGGAAATACATACTTTCTAAGATTTGTTTTATGATGAGTGGCAATTGCCAACTCTCTTCCACATAGCAGTCCAACAAAAACCCATGTGGTTGACATTGGTAAATCGTTCAATTCTTTAAAAAAATAAAGAACAGCGCAGTAAACTAAATCTATAATTGTGCAGGATCTTGCATATCTAGTGCCTGTTTTTTCTAAAACAATTTTTTGAATTGGCCCACCTTCTCTCCAAAAAATGTAATAAAGAAGACCAACGAAATAAAGCATTACAAGAATAAAGAGCATAGGATCTATTTTTCTTGGCAAATACACTGCTATATTTGCAACATCGTGCATTAACCACGTAGCCCAAAGAAAGCCTGAGGCAATCCACTGTGAATTTCTCCAGAAGGCCTGTTTTTTTGGGTCGGTTATCTCATCATCTTTTTCATTTATGTATTTTGAAACTACAAACCAAACAGCGTACGCAGCTGAGGCTGCAATGGCATAACCAACTATACTTTTAAGTAAGACTTTTTCTAAAATTACGGTAGAGGCAAAAGCAGATAAAACTAAAAATGTTGTTGATACTGGAATACCAACTCGTGTTAGCATAACTAGAACAAGAGGAGCGACGGCATGATACCATTGGATTTCTATGTAAGGTATCTTATTCAAACGTCCAAAAGTGATATCTCCATCATAGACAACCCAGCCATAAGTAAGAGTGCCAACAAGAACAACAGAAGCTGCTGTTGCTAAAACATACCACTTATACCACTTTTTTTTAGCGGCGATAAAAGTTCCAAGCGTTTGAATTGAGTCATTTCCAAATACAGATAACCCAGCTAATGAAAAACCTATTAATGCGTAGATAAATGACAACTCCATACGAATCTCCTAAAATTATGATCTATATGGTTGTGACTTTATACAAATAATTAATTTTAATTCAATGACAAATTAAAATTAGAATAACGATATGAAAAAATAACATAGTGAGTTAGCAAAATATTTAATATTAATTTTTTAGGATGTTTTTTTTCGCCAATTTTGAAAACGAACTAAAATCTTTTTAGTAGCAATCACATACACAATACGAACGGCAGCATTAGTATAGAATATCATCATACCCATTGCTGCTGCAGGAGCTATATCACCAGCATCATCCATGTTTAAAACAGCGACAGATGCTAAAGTTGTTTTTGAGCTGTATAGAAAAACTACAGCAGATACAGTAGTCATAGCATTTACAAAAAAGTAAATACCTATTTCAAATATAGCTGGAAGACTGATTGGTACTGTTACACGAAACAAAGTTTTATAAAATGGTTGTTTTAGAGAAGATGAAACATGTTCAAACTCATTGTCAATTTGTTTTAAAGATGTAAGAGCTGTCAAATGCGATACGGTATAAAAGTGGGTAATTGTACAAATAACCAATATGGCCATTGTGCCATATAAAAAATTTAAAGGATTATCGGGGTGGTTAAAAAAGAAAATATAAGCTAATCCCAATACTAACCCAGGTATTGCCATCGGCATCATCGATAATAAATGAAGTATTGACCGACCAGTTTTAAGGCCTCTTGATTTTTCAACAAAGTAAGCACCAGCAAAAACCACAATTGTTCCAAAAAAGGCTGTGTAACAAGCCATACGAATAGAATTATAATATGAGTCCCAGCCACCTCCATCCATGAGGTCAAATTGATAATTTTTTATTGAAAGGGTTAAATTGTAAGGCCAAAACGTAACAAGACTTGCATAAAAACACATTCCTAAAATCGTTAAGATTAATACTGAGATTGCTGAACAATAACCAAACATAACTCTATCAAAAGTTTTACTCTCATTGGGCTCATGGACAACAGAACGAGAAGTTAATATGGCTACCTGTTTTCTTTGTACAATGCGATCAACTGCAAAGGCTATGAGAGCGGGAAAAACAAGCACCATACTTACAACTGCACCCATTTCAAAATTCTGCTGACCGATTACTTGCTTATAAACATCTACCGCAAGAACGTTATAATTACCCCCTATAACCTTAGGTATTCCAAAATCAGTAATCACTAATGTAAAAACTACAAAAGCTGCGCTTATAACACCGTATTTTGCAGAAGGTAGCGTCACAGTAAAAAAGGTTCGGATTGATTTGGAGCGTAGAACTTTAGCAGCCTCATATAATCTTGCGTCTCCTATTGAAAGTGCCGTAACAATTATAAGTAGTGCGTGGGGAAAGGTATAAAAAACCTCAGCTATTATAATTCCGATAGGACCATAAATTTCATAGCCCATTAATAACTCCCTAAATATTCCTTGCTTGCCAAATAGATAAATAAGGGAAATTCCTGATAGTAACGAAGGTACTAAAATTGGAATCATAGCTATCGAACGAAACACACCTTTTCCTGCCATACGACTTTTAGTGAGAGCATAGGCAAAAACAAAAGCTAGAGAAATAGTGATGACCATCGTCACTATAGAGATAAATAAACTATTGTAGATTGAGTAGACTAATGAACTATTTTCGAAATAGCTTTGATAATTTTCAAATCCAATAAAAGCGCCATCTTTATTTTCAAAACTTTTTGATAAAATGGCATACATAGGAAAAGCGAGAGCAATAAAAATATAAAATCCGATAATGGATATAAAAAATAAAGTTAAATAGTCGTCTCTACTTTTTTTCATTTTAAATTTTAATCTTTAACAATTTTAATTGCATGCGGTTGAAGAGAAATATTAATGGATGTGTCCTTTTGAATATTATGATTTTGAATATATTCAGACGCAAAGTTACAAATAACAATATCTGTTTGGGATTTAAAGTTTACCTCAATATGCCCTCTTATGTTTGAACCCAAAAATTCAAGTTCTTTTACTGTTCCAGTAAAAATATTTTGATTATTTTCGCTATTAGAGATTTTAACATCTTCTGGTCTGATAGTTACTGTTGAAATATCGTCTTTGATATCATCATTACATTCTAAGATAGAGCCATGAATTTCAATTGAATTTGAGGAAATTTTATTCGCCTTAAATAGATTTGTGGTTCCTATAAAGTTTGCAGAGAAAGCAGTTGTAGGTTTAGAGTAAATGTCTTGAGGAGACCCTTCTTGTTCAATAACACCTTTATTCATTAGAATAATTCTATCTGCCATTGTTAACGCCTCTTCTTGGTCGTGAGTAACCATGATAGTTGTCACTCCTAATTTTCTTTGAAGATTTTTAATTTCTAAACGTAAATGCTGTCTCACTTTTGCATCAAGCGCAGAAAGAGGCTCATCTAGTAGTAATAATCCTGGAGAGGGTGCTAGCGCCCTTGCTAAAGCAACACGTTGTTGCTCGCCACCTGATAGCTGTGCAGAGTATTTATTGATATGGTCGGACAACCCAACCAAATTCAATAATTCATCCACTCGTTTATCTATAGCGTCTTTATTTTGTTTTCTCGTTTTTAAACCAAAAGAAATGTTGTTTTTTACAGTTAGATTTGGAAATAAAGCATAAGACTGAAATACAATTCCAAAATCTCTTTGATCAGGTGGTAGTTGAGAAATATTTTTATTATTTAGATTAATTTCTCC